>JAHXIM010000183.1 GCA_025655635.1 gamma proteobacterium symbiont of Lucinoma myriamae
ACTTGAGTTATGCCTTAATCAAGTTGGAATGACGCATCTACAAGCACCTTTTTAAAACACTGTTGATTTAAAGGGGAACACTGATGACAATAATATAAGATTCTTTTAGAATGAAACAGGATATACTGCTTGTTGAAGATAATCCAGACGATACTCATCTGACGTTGGAAGCTTTTCGTATGCCAGGGATTGCTCAAAGAATACAAGTAGTGCAGTCAGGTGAGAATGCTCTTAAGGTGTTGATCCTAAATTAAAAAATAATCACTGGACTGTGATCTTTCTTGACTTGAACCTGTCAGGTTATTAAAGCTATACTGGACAGATATTAATAATCCACCATAGTATATTATTCCATCAATAGTACTTTGTTTATTGTCGACTGATTATGCTATCGACTCTGCATAGTAAGTAATTAACTAATATATTTTCCATCATTATTTAATTTTGTGCTATTATTTTTAAAAACAAAATAAACTAATCCTTTTACCCTCTTCATTATGAATAATACAGAACAGCAAACAACATGCCTTACTCAGTTTCCCTCCTTTCTTAAGGATGATCAGTCCGAAGCCTGTCTGGTTCGTATTTATCCCCACAGTATCGGCGAAGGGATCTTCCATTTACCGCAAGACACCACTAACATTGGTCGCGACAAGCACTGCCATATTGAGTTAGCTGATCAATCAGTTTCACGTCAACATGCGCAAATTAAATTTTTTAAAAATTCTTTTATCATCAGCGATTCAAATAGTTGTAATTCAACATTTTTAAACGATAAAAAAATCACTGAGAGTCATTTAGCTTCTGGCGATCTGATTCGCATTGGTCATACTATCTTTAAATTTTTAAGCTGTGGTCACATTGAAAAACAATACCACGAAGAAATTTATTCTATGATGATCACTGACGGTTTGACCAATATTCCTAATAAGCGTTTTTTTATGGAAATGCTTGATCGTGAAATCACACGTTCACAACGTCACCAACGTCCATTGTCACTTCTTATTTTTGATATTGATCATTTTAAGAGGATTAATGATCAATACGGTCATTTATCCGGCGATATGATTTTACGTGATTTATGTCTGCGCATTAAGCCGTACATTCGTAAAGATGAGATATTTGCACGTTATGGAGGAGAAGAGTTTGTTATTTTATTACCTGAAACCAGTTCTGCACAAGCTCACTCTTTTGCTGAAAAAATTCTGACGGCTGTTAATAAAAATGATTTTATTATTGAACAGGTTAAAATTTCTGCAACCATTAGTATTGGTATCGCACAAATTAATCATACACATACGATGAGTACAAATGATCTCATTCAAAATGCTGACAAGATGCTTTACAAAGCCAAAAAGAATGGTCGTAATTGCATTGTTTTCGAATAAATTATTTAAATTTAATTGAACATATGACTAAGCAGCACCCTGACAATAAAAAACCACACCAGGCATCAATAAATCAGACTCAGGCTGGATATTATAATGCACAAACTGAAGTCATCACTCATGAAGCTGATAGTAATGATACGATAAAACAAACTCATCCCTATCCATTTCTTAAACCTGCAGAAAATGCTGGTGATATTGGCCGGATAGCTCACTATCAGATAAGTGAGACTTTAGGTCAGGGCGGCACGGGCTATGTATTTAAAGCATATGATTCCCAGCTGCACAGAACCGTTGCTCTAAAAGTCATGAAACCAGAATTGAGCCATCAGCTAAATGCGAAAGCCCGCTTTCTCCATGAAGCACGTTCAATGGCATCAATTAATAATGATAATGTCGCCATAATTCATCAAGTGGGCGAAGAAGGCAATATTCCCTATCTTGCCATGGAGTTTCTTGAAGGGCAATCCATGGATAGCTGGATTAAATCTCATCCCTCGACACCGACTGAGACCATTATCAAATGGGGTATACAAATTTGTCAGGGCTTAATCCCAGCCCATAAGAAAAACCTTATCCACCGTGATATAAAACCTGCTAATCTTTGGGTCGAAGCACCTGATGAGCGCATAAAGCTCCTTGATTTTGGTTTAGCCTATGCGCTTGATGCTAATGACCAGTTTACTCAAACCGGCTATATTCTCGGCACTCTGGAATACATGTCACCGGAACAAATTGAAGCAGGTCACGTTAATGCCCGCTCTGATCTGTATAGTCTTGGCTGTGTTCTTTACCAATTAGCCAGTCATTCTTCACCTTTTTCCGGCTCATCACAGCTTTCTGTTTTAAAAAATATTGCAACAATTACCCCACTGCCTTTACAACAGGTAAGACCGGATATTCCTAAGACGCTCAGTTTATTGATCAGTCAACTGCTGTGCAGGTCACCTGATGCACGCCCGGCTTCAGCACATGAAGTCTGTCTAAGGTTGAAAAAAATTGCTCTGCAAATAGATGAAGCAATGGAAGATGAGTCCTTAAAAATGGTCTCTAAGCAACAACGTTCAGCTAGGACTATTAGTGATCCCTCTTCTAAGAAAAGAGCAAACAGCCTTGTTTTTTCTATTATTTTAATCGCTGCTTTATCAAGCTTTGCTTTTATTAAGCAAACTTCAACAGACATTGTTGTCCCAAATTCTAAAACTGAAATACTAATTAGCCATTCAGACAATAGTAAATTAAAAAAAGAGTCACACGAAGAACAAAATTTACCCGATGAAATAACGGCATCAGATGATGATCTTAGCTATGAAGATATTACTATTGATAATGAAGCTGATGATTCTTTGCTGCAAGAACCCGTAGAAGTATTTAGACCAACACGCTATGAAGCCAGAATTCCTTTTGATGAGAATCAAGCACCCTACCCTCAAAAAATGCCCCCTCCTCCTGAGCATCGCCGCCGCCCTTTTCCACCACCAAGACTATATGACAAAGATGGCAGGCCTGTCAGACCACCGCCACCGCCCCGACCAAGACGGTAAAACCTAATAGGGTTTTAAGCTAATAACATCAACCTCAGAGTCATTAATTTTCCATTTCAGATCAAAATCATAAACTTTTGTCGAGTATATTTTATCAATTTTTTTATAGTAATAAGCTCTATGATCAAGTGCTAATAACTGGCTGATAAATTCCTTAATTTTCGGGTATTTCTTTTCTGCTTTTTGACAGTCATTTTCTGCTTCTGATGAAAAAGAAATATGTAATTTCTGTTCTTTGATATGATCAGTAAAGCCACCTTTTGCATCAGGGATACTATCGCTATAAGGGACGTAGGGTTTTATATCAATAATCGGGGTTTGATCCATTAAGTCAGCCCCTTTTATGTGGATAAATAATCGGCCATTTTTTTGTTCAATTGAATCCATTTCGACCAGAGACAAACCAATGGGATTGGGACGAAAACTGGCTCGCGTAGCAAATACACCAAAACGCTGCTTACCATCCAGTCTGGGTGGTTTTACTGTGGTATTCCAGCCTTTATCAACATGCTTATGAAAGATAAAACTGAGCCAAAGATGGGAAAAGTCTTCCAGTCCCCGTATTATCTCAATATCATTATAGGGAGGAAGTAATTCAATATAAGCGGTTGAGGCAGAAACCAGTCTTGCCTGTCTGGGAATAGCAAATTTATCTTTATAACAGGAATGTACAATACCAATCGTATCAAATGTATATTGCATAAATAGCTACAAAACTATGGTTTAGGCAAAGCATTTGCCAGGCGACGAGTTTCCTGTAATAATTCTGCAGTTGAGTTACCCAGACAAGTGAAGTGTCCCATTTTACGGCCAACTCTGGCTTCTCTCTTACCATATAAATGCAATTTTACATTTGGATTAGACAGCAGCTGCGCCCAGTCAGGCTCTCCATTTGACCAGATATCACCCAAAATATTAAACATCACTACTGGTGACAGCAGTTCCACACTACCAGCAGGCAGACCACACATCATTCTGACTTGTTGCTCAAATTGAGATGTTTTACAGGCGTCAATTGTGTAATGTCCACTATTATGAGGACGAGGAGCTACTTCATTAATGAGCAGACGATCATCTGTGGTATAGAAAAACTCAACGGCCATAATACCGCAATAATCCAGCTTTTCTGAAAACTCTGATGCTTCATTAATGGCGACATCAAGGATGCGTTTAGGTAAACTGCTCGGTACGGCTGTATATTCAAGAATGCCGTTCACATGATGATTTTCACCCACAGGATAACAGGTAATTTCACCGTCATCACCGCGTGCTAATACCACTGAAACCTCTGATGCCAGGTTCACTTTTTCTTCAAGTACACAGTGCACTGAACCCATCGCTTCAAATGCATTAATCGCTTCATCAAGGTTATTAACAATGGCCTGACCTTTGCCGTCATAGCCGAAACTGGCTACTTTTAAAATTGCCGTACCACCAATTTGTGTTAGGGCAAAGTCCAGTTCCTCTTTTTCATAAATTGGAAAAAATCGTGCTGTTTCAAAACCATTATCAGCAAGAAAAGTTTTTTCTGCAATTCGGTTCTGGGCGATTTCAACAGCTGCAGATGAAGGTCTTACTGGAATACTTTTCTCTAGTCTTCGCAAAGTATCAGAAGGAATATTTTCAAACTCGGTGGTAATGGCATCACAATTATTAGCCAACTGCTCAATTGCCCATCGGTCACTATATGAGGCGTGAATATGCTCATCTGCTATTCTGCCTGCCGGGCTGTCTGGATCCGGATCAAGTACAATGACATGATAACCCATGGCATGTGCAGCCATAACAAACATTCTACCCAGCTGACCGCCACCGAGCATACCGAGAGTTTTTCCTGGCAGAATCATGATGCAAACCTCATTGCTTGTTTTATATAACTAACAGCTAACACAGGGTAATTCCATCTCAAGAACGGCCTGTGCCTGTTTTTCTCTGAATGCCTGTAGTTTATCAGCTATTTCTTTATCTTCAACTGATAGTATAGATGCTGCATATAATCCGGCATTGGCAGCACCGGCTTCGCCAATTGCAAATGTTGCTACCGGGATACCCTTAGGCATCTGAACGATAGATAATAATGAATCCATACCTTTTAGATAGCGTGAATTAACCGGTACACCCAAAACTGGAATAGTGGTTTTTGCTGCCAGCATACCAGGAAGATGTGCTGCACCGCCCGCACCGGCAATAATACATTTTAAACCTTTTTCTCTTGCCTGCTCTGCATATTGGTATAATAAATCAGGTGTTCGATGTGCTGAAACAACTTTAGCCTCATAGGCAATACCAAAATCTTCAAGCTGTTGACAAGCATTTTTCATGACTTCCCAATCACTATTACTTCCCATCACGACACCAACAACAGGTTTCTTACTACTACTCATAATATTTCCACAAAGCACGACTCCAAATGATCAAAATCCTGCTTTTTTGTTTTTATTTATCCTCATCATGAGAATAATTGTTGATCTGATAAAACAGAAAAAGGACGGCGATGCCGTCCTCTTTCTTTCATCAAAGAGAAAACTCTCTTTATAATTTACTTCTTGTTAAGAACTCTGTCTTAAGAAACCTTAGGATCAAGCTCGCCGCTTGCATAGCGACCAATCATAGTTTCTAATGTTTGAATCTTAATTTTTGATGCATGACCCGCACTACCAAAAACTTCAAAACGTGCTTTACAAATACCAGACATCGCAGCGGTAGATGCTTTAAGGAATTTACGTGGGTCAAAGTTAGCGGTATTTTCAGCCATGAACTTACGAACAGCACCAGTAGAAGCCATACGTAAATCAGTATCGATGTTCACTTTACGAACACCATTTTTGATACCTTCAACGATTTCTTCAACAGGTACACCATAAGTCTGCCCCATATCACCACCATAGTTATTGATGATTTCCAGCCATTCCTGAGGAACTGAAGAAGAACCATGCATAACCAGATGAGTATCAGGAATACGCTTATGAATTTCAACAATACGGTCAATACGCAGTACATCACCTTCTGGCTCTTTGGTGAATTTGTATGCACCATGAGAAGTACCGATTGCGATAGCCAGTGCATCAACACCGGTTTCTTTGACGAAAGTCGCCGCTTCTTCAGGATCAGTTAATAACATATCCAGATCCAGCTTGCCTTCAGCACCATGACCGTCTTCTTCACCCATCATGCCTGTTTCAAGAGAACCTAGACAACCTAGTTCACCTTCAACTGAAACACCGCCAGCATGAGCCATTTTAACCACTTCAAGTGTAGTACTTGAATTATATTCAAAGCTTGAAGGGGTTTTCATATCAGCCATTAAAGAACCATCCATCATAACTGATGTGAAGCCTGACTGAATAGAACGTAAACAGACTGCCGGCTCTGAACCGTGATCCTGATGCATAACAACAGGAATATGCGGATACATTTCAACGGCAGCTGAAATCATGTGACGTAGGAATGGTTCGCCTGCATAAGAACGAGCACCTGCAGAACCCTGCATGATAACTGGAGAGTCTGTTGCATCTGCAGCTTGCATGATGGCATGAACCTGCTCCATGTTGTTCACATTAAAAGCGGGTAGACCGAAGCTGTTTTCTGCTGCATAGTCCAGTAATTGACGCATTGAAATCAAGGCCATTTTGGCTCTCCTTTTATTCTAGATAAGTTTATTCTAAATAGTTTTAATCTAAATTAATTTTTTATTAAAAAAAATTAAACGAGTTTTAAATTGTAGTCACTACACTTATTATAAAAATAAATGCAGAAAAATCATTATTCTTCAAAGTCAGGTTCGACTAATTCACCAACGGTGACAATCTTCATCGCATTAGTACCGCCCATAACACCGGCCAAATCACCTTTAGTTATGATCACCCGATCTCCATCTCTAACTGAACCGCGACGCTTCAGTTCATCAACAACCTCCATATTTAATGTGGCATGATCGGTTGTTGTTATATCAAAACTGACAGGAACTACACCACGATAAAGAGTCACTTTACGACGCGTATCAACATGACCGGTAAAGGCAAAAATAGGAATACCGGAACCAATTCGAGACATCCATAATGTGGTTGAGCCAGATTCTGTTAAGGCAACAATTGCTTTTACCTTAAGGTGGTTGGCCGTATACATGGTTGACATAGCAATAGCTTCATCAACTTGTGTAAATTCTGTATGAATACGATGAGCAGACTGACTGACCTGACGCTGTTTTTCTGCTTCACGACAAATTCTATCCATTGCAATAATGGCTTTTTCAGGGAATTTACCGGCCGCAGTTTCAGCAGAAAGCATCACCGCATCCGTACCGTCTAATACCGCATTTGCCACATCGAATACTTCAGCTCGGGTCGGTATCTGATTTTCAATCATAGATTCCATCATCTGAGTAGCAGTAATAACTACCCGATTCATGGTTCGACCTAAACTAATCAGGCGTTTTTGTATCGGTGGTAATGAAGCATCACCAATCTCTACACCTAAATCACCACGCGCAATCATGATTGCATCTGAGGCTTCAATTATTTCTTCAATACAATCCAGCGCTTCGGCGCGCTCAATCTTGGCGACTAGTCCACCATGCCCGCCAGCATCTCTAAAGAGCTTTCTGGCCAGATGGATATCATCAGCACAAACAGGAAACGAGACAGCCAGATAGTCTGCTCCCATCTGTGCTGCTGTTTTAATATCTTTTTTATCTTTTTTACTTAAAGCTGGGGCAGACAGTCCACCACCTTGTAAGTTAATACCTTTGCGATCGGATAGTTTTCCACCAACTATAACACGACAGACGACTTCATGCTGTTCAACACGATCAACCCAAAAAACAAGGCGTCCATCATCAACCAGTAGATTATCACCACGTTTCACATCATCAACGAGTGCTTTATAGCTAATACCTACTCGATGCTGATCACCATCATCTTTAGCAAGACTGGCATCAAATATAAATTGATCGCCTTCAGCTAATTCAATGGCACCATCTAAAAAACGTTCAATGCGGATTTGGGGCCCCTGCAAATCAGCGAGGACACCGACCTGACGACCAAAGGCTCTTGCTCTTGAACGCAATTTCTCTGCACGAGACAAATGCTCTTCAGCTGTTCCATGAGAAAAATTAATGCGCACTACATCAACGCCGGCTTCGATGATCTTATCTAAAACTTTAGGATCATCCGTTGCCGGCCCAAGTGTTGCGAGAATTTTTGTCCGTCTAAACATTCAGCATTCTACTATCAAAGGTTTCTGTAAATAATGTTATCGGCAAATGATTCAATTTAACCTTTTGCACGTTCTTCTAATATTGCCACTGCAGGTAGTTTTTTGCCTTCAAGGAATTCCAGAAATGCACCACCACCAGTAGAGATATACGAAACTTTATCTGAAATACCATATTTGTCAACTGCAGCCAGAGTATCACCGCCACCGGCAATCGAAAATGCAGGAGATTCGGCAATCGCCATGGAAATTGCTTTGGTGCCTTCACCAAATTGATCAAATTCAAATACGCCGACAGGACCATTCCAGACAATAGTACCTGCTTTCATAATGACATCTGCTAATGCTTTTGCACTTTCAGGGCCAATATCAAAAATCATATCATCATCCGTAGTATCGGCAACATTTTTCAATGTCGCTTCAGCAGTTTCGGCAAATTCTTTTGCACAAACAACATCGGTAGGTACAGGAATATCTCCGCCACGAGCCTGAGCAGCTTCTTTCAAACTTTTAGCTGTTGCCACTAAATCTTCTTCATAAAGTGATTTACCGACATTATGGCCATCTGCAGCAATAAAGGTATTAGCAATACCGCCACCAACAATAAGCTGATCAACCACTTTTGATAATGACTCAAGTACGGTTAATTTTGTCGATACTTTTGAACCACCAACAATAGCGACCATTGGACGTGCTGGATTATCCAGTGCTTTGCCTAATGCTTCTAATTCACCAGCCAACAAAGGACCTGCACAGGCTGTTGGTGCAAATTGAGATACGCCATAGGTTGAACCCTGTGCACGGTGAGCGGTACCGAAAGCATCCATAACGAATACATCACATAAAGCAGCATATTTTTTTGCTAAATCTTCGGCATTTTTCTTTTCGCCGACATTAAAGCGAACATTTTCCAGAAGAACCACTTCACCATCAGCAACATCAACACCATCAAGATAGTCTTTAACCAGACGAACGTCTTTACCCATCAAGCCAGACATGTGTTCTGCCACAGGCGCCATTGAGAACTCTTCATTGTACTCACCTTCTGTGGGACGACCCAGGTGAGACATAACCATGACCTTTGCTCCAGCTTTAAGTGCCAGCTCGATTGTTGGTAATGACGCTCTAATGCGTTTGTCAGATGATACTTTGCCATCTTTAATTGGAACATTTAAGTCTTGACGGATTAGAACGCGTTTTCCGGATAAGTCCAAATCGCTCATTTTAATAACTGACATGTAAATTCCTCTTTAGATATCTGGCTAACTATTTCTATTTAGCTCAATTTTAATAATTATTTAAATTCTCTTTAATTGTTTTTCGTTTGTTCAACGACAACAAACTCAGCAAAGCATTTAAATAATGACTAATGGGCACTGCTTTTTAAAATCTAATAAAACAGTAAAGAGCATAAAGGGTGACCTGAATGCTCTTCTCTGCCTGCTCAGATCAGATAGTTACTATTTATTATGTAGTTACTATCTGTTCTGAAAGTAGTATAACGCTTAGTTAGCAGCAACGTGCTCAACAAAACGTAACATGTTACAAGTATAACCATACTCATTATCGTACCATGCAACCACTTTAACGAAAGTTCCGTCAAGCGCAATACCAGCACCAGAATCAAAGATTGAAGAATAGCCAACACCACGGAAGTCAGTAGAAACCACTTTCTCGTCAGTGTAACCTAATGTTTTGCTCATATCACCAGACTCTGAAGCCGCTTTCATAGCAGCACAGATATCGTCATATGAAGCTTCTTTGTCCAGTTCAACAGTTAAGTCAACAACAGAAACATCAGATGTAGGTACACGGAAAGCCATACCAGTCAGCTTGCCATTAAGTTCTGGAAGAACTACACCAACAGCCTTAGCAGCACCAGTTGAAGATGGAATGATATTTTCTAAAATACCACGACCACCGCGCCAGTCTTTCATAGAAGGACCATCAACAGTTTTCTGAGTTGCAGTTGCAGCGTGAACAGTCGTCATCAGACCACGCTTGATTCCCCAGTTATCATTTAATATTTTTGCTACAGGAGCAAGACAGTTAGTAGTACAAGAAGCAGCAGAAACAATTGCCTGACCTGCGTATTCGTTATGGTTAACACCATAGACGAACATTGGAGTACCATCTTTAGAAGGTGCAGATTGAACCACTTTCTTAGCGCCTGCATCAATGTGCTTCTGACAGCTTTCTTCTGTCAGGAAGAAACCCGTACAATCGATAATGAGGTCAGCTTCAACATCGCCCCATTTTAGATCAGAAGGATCACGCTCAGCTGTTAAACGAATTTTCTTACCGTCAACAATCATTGCGCCATCTTCTGAAGCCACATCATGAGCAAAACGACCATGTACAGAGTCATATTTCAGCATGTATGCCAGATAGTCTGCATCTAGCAGATCATTAATACCAACAATTTCTATACCTGGAAATTCATTGTAAACTGCACGAAATACCATACGACCGATACGGCCAAAACCATTAATACCGACTTTAAGAGCCATTATTCTTTCTCCTGAAAATTAAAATACGTCTGTTAAACTGGAAGTTAAATTAAAAATTTAACTAAGAATTTAATAGTGATGAATTCGTCAAGTAAGGTTTTTCAACATTACTTGACGAACATGTGAATTACATAACTGATTCAGCAGTTGCAACTACATTTTCAATAGTGAAGCCGAATTCTTTAAATAATTGAACCGCAGGTGCTGATTCACCAAAATGATCGATTCCAACCACAGCATCTGCATATTTGTACCATGCATCAGTTACCGCTGCTTCCACAGCAATTGTTGGTACACCTTTTGGTAAAACCGAAGCTTTATAGTCAGCATCTTGTGCATCAAAGATATTAGTTGACGGCATAGAGACAACACGTACTTTTTTGTCTGACATCTGCTCTGCTGCACCCATAGCCAGTGCGACTTCAGAACCGGTACCGATAATGATGACATCAGGTGTACCTTCACAGTCTTTAAGAATGTAGGCACCATTTGTAATCGCAGATATTTGAGCATCTGTACGGGTTTGATGAGGTAAGCCCTGACGCGAGAAGATCAGGCAAGATGGACCGTCTGCACGTTCAACTGCCTGCTGCCATGCAACCGCTGATTCAACGGCATCACAAGGACGCCAGATAGCCATATTCGGAATCATGCGCATTGTTGGAATTTGCTCAACAGCCTGATGGGTTGGACCATCTTCACCCAGACCAATAGAGTCATGAGTGTAAACAAAGATAGAACGAATCTTCATTAATGCCGCCATGCGTAAGGCATTACGTGCATACTCAGAAAACATTAAGAAGGTCGCGCCAAATGGAATCAAACCACCATGTAATGTCGCACCATTCATAATGGCTGACATAGCAAACTCACGTACACCGTAGTTAACATAGTTAAATTCTTCATTATCACACATTGGCTTATAACCAGACCACTCAGTCAGGTTAGAACAACCTAAGTCAGCAGAACCACCAAATAATTCAGGCAGCATAGGTGAATATGCTTCGATACTCGCTAATGATGCCTGACGTGTTGCCGGGCTTTTTGCATCAGCATTAACCTGCGCAATATATTCTGCTGATTTAGCAGCCCAGTCTGCGGGTAAATCACCCGACATACGGCGTTCAAATTCTGCGGCTAATTCAGGGAATTCAGCCTTGTATGCTGCAAATTTATCATTCCATGCTGCTTCTGCTGCTGCACCTTTTTCTTTTGCATCCCAGCCCTGGTAAACATCATCAGGTACTTCAAAAGCAGCATGGTCCCAACCCAGAGCAGCTTTAGTCAGGTTAATTTCTTCTTCACCTAATGGTGCGCCGTGACAAGCATGACTGCCGGCTTTGTTTGGTGAGCCAAAACCAATGGTGGTTTTACAACAAATCATTGTCGGCTTGTCTGTCATGGCTTTAGCCATTTCAGTTGCTTTTAGAAGTTCTTCCGGACTATGACCATCAACATCAGCAATAACATGCCAGCCATAAGATTCAAAACGTTTAGGGGTATCGTCAGTGAACCAGCCTTCAACGTGTCCATCAATAGAAATTCCATTGTCATCCCAGAATGCAATCAAATTGCCCAGACCTAAAGTCCCGGCTAATGAACAGGCTTCATGAGAAATACCTTCCATTAAACAACCATCACCTAAGAATACATAAGTGTTGTGGTCAACAATTTTGTGACCTTTCTGGTTGAACTGACCTGCTAATGCTTTTTCAGCAATCGCCATACCAATCGCATTAGTGATACCCTGACCTAATGGGCCTGTGGTTGTTTCAACACCAGGGGCATAACCATACTCAGGGTGACCAGGAGTCTTGGAGTGCAGCTGACGGAAGCTTTTCAGATCATCAATTGAAAGATCATAACCAGTCAGATGTAGTAGTGAGTAAATCAGCATTGAGCCATGGCCATTTGATAAAACAAAACGGTCACGGTTAGCCCAATTTGGATTAGCCGGATTATGATTCATGAAACCATTCCACAGCACCTCTGCGATATCAGCCATACCCATTGGCGCACCCGGGTGGCCTGAGTTTGCTTTTTGTACGGCATCCATACTCAAAGCACGAATAGCATTGGCTAGTACCTTACGATCTGGCATATGTTTCTCCTGGAATTAAGGAATTTCTAATATTAAAATTTATAAAGTTTTGCATTGTCGCTTATCTTAACGAAGACAGCAACTTTTTGGGGCTTTTACCCTGCATGTTCTATCCGCCATAAAAACGGTTTAGGGAATATAATAGAAATCAGGTATAAAGTACAACTTTATTTTTTAATAGTTCATATAAAGGATTACTTATACCTAATAGTTGGCAAATAGACGTTATATTGAATTTTATTAGTTGTATTTCAACAGCTTAATTTTTTTCTATTATTTTTAAGCAAATAATCTATTGAACTTCTCTGTGAGAGTAATGCAGATGTTATTGATAATTATCAATCAATCCATTTAATAGAACAGCCCATGCTGGGGATCTGCTCCGTTGGTCCTTTCCCTGTGTCACTCACCTGCTTCATGGCATCAAATAAATCCCTTTTTACATCTTCTGCTGCTGTTTCTTTACGTGACGCATCTAATCTGCCCCGATACTGCAATTTCAATTCAGTATTATAACCAAAAAAGTCTGGTGTACAGACTGCACCATATTGTTTAGCCACCTCTTGAGAGCTATCTAATAAATAAGGAAAAGAAAAATCAAACTGCTGAGAGATTTCTTTCATCTTTGCAGGTGAGTCTTCCGCATATTGACTGGCATCATTTGACATGATGGCCACACTATTAATACCCAACGCCTTTAATTCAGCCGTATCCCGCACCAGACGCTCAAGAATGGCTTTAACATAGGGACAGTGATTACAAATAAACATCACCAGCAAACCCTTTTCACCACAACATTCTTGTAAATCCCAGATTTTCCCATCGACATCCGGCAGAGAAAAATCAATTGCATTAGCATCAAAATCACAAACAGGGGTTTCAAGACTGACCATTTAATTCACCTTTTTTCTGTCTAAACATTCTAAAACCTCTATTTTAAACGGACTTATCACTAAAAAGTATGAATTTTTTTCAATCTAAGACATCAATTTCTTTAAATTATTTAAAGTTACTCAAATAAGGTCTAAAATTAATGGTTATCAATTAGCTAAATTACAGGAATTCTTATGGCCAGTAGCCACCTATTTACTTCCGAATCTGTATCTGAAGGACATCCGGACAAAATTGCCGATCAAATATCTGATGCGGTTCTTGATGCCATTTTAACCGACGACAAAAATGCCCGTGTTGCCTGTGAAACCATGATCAACACCGGCATGGTGGTTATTGCTGGTGAAATCACCACTTCTTCCTATGTAGATATGCAGCAGGTGGTGCGCGATACCATCAAGGAAATTGGTTATAACCATTCTGATATGGGCTTTGATTATCAATCCTGTGCGGTACTCACTTCTATCGATAAACAATCCGCTGATATCGCCATGGGGGTTGATGAAACCGATGCTCATGCTCAAGGCGCAGGCGATCAGGGTTTAATGTTTGGTTATGCCAGTAATGAAACTGAGGTATTGATGCCTGCTCCCATTACTTTTGCTCACCAACTGGTTAAGCGTCAATCTCAAGTAAGAAAAAACGGACTGCTTAACTGGCTGCGCCCTGATGCCAAAAGTCAGGTGACTTTTCGCTATGAAAATGATCAGCCCGTCGGCATCGATGCAGTGGTAGTATCGACTCAGCATGATCCCGATGTCAGTATTGACATCCTGCGTGAGGCAGTAATGGATGAGATCATTAAGCCTATCCTGCCGCAAAAATGGTTAACCAAAGATACTAAGTATCATATTAATCCAACTGGTCGCTTTGTTATTGGCGGCCCTGTGGGTGACTGTGGGCTAACCGGACGTAAGATCATTGTTGATACCTACGGCGGCATGGCGCGGCATGGCGGCGGTGCATTTTCAGGTAAAGATCCCTCTAAGGTTGATCGCAGTGCCGCTTATGCCGGTCGCTATGTGGCCAAAAACATTGTTGCCGCTGGTCTGGCTGATCGCTGTGAAATACAGGTATCTTATGCCATTGGCGTGTCAGAACCGACTTCAGTTTCAGTGAATACCTTTGGTACAGAGAAAGTCAGTAATGAAAAACTGGTTGAGCTGATTAACGAACACTTTGATTTACGTGCAGGCGGCCTGGTTAAGATGCTTGACCTGCTTAGACCCATTTATCGTGCTACAGCTGCTTATGGTCACTTTGGCCGTGAAGAAGCAGAATTCAGCTGGGAACAAACCGACAAAGCTGACGCATTAAAAGCAGCTGCCGGTCTTTAGAGATTCTTGGGAATTTATTCCTTAGAATCCCTTATCTTGGTGGCTAGCACTGACTTAATAAATACCAGATATAAAAAAATAGAAACTAATAGATACACAGTTTAAGGATCAAAAATGAGCACATTCACTGATTATAAAGTAGCCGATATAAGCCTCGCAGAATGGGGACGTAAAGAAATAGCAATGGCCGAAGTTGAAATGCCGGGACTGATGGCTTTAAGAGAAGAATATAAAGGACAAAATCCGCTGGCAGGTTGTCGTATTATGGGCAGTATCCATATGACTATCCAGACAGCAGTATTAATTGAAACTTTAGTGAACTTAGGCGCTGAAGTACGCTGGGTTTCCTGTAATATTTTCTCTACTCAGGATCATGCAGCAGCGGCTATTGCCGCTCAAAACATTCCGGTATTCGCCTGGAAAGGTGAAACCATTGAAGAATACTGGTGGTGTACTGAGCAGGCACTAATGTGGCCCGACGGCAAATTACCCAATATGATTTTAGATGATGGCGGTGATGCGACGTTATTAGTACATAAAGGCGTAGAGTTTGAAAAGGCCGGTGCCATTCCAGCAACTCAAGACGATGATAATGAAGAATACAAAGCCATTTTAGATGTATTGCGTCGCACTATTGAGCCGGGCTCAAGTATCTGGCAGGATATTGCGGGCAGTGTTAAAGGCGTAACCGAAGAAACCACAACCGGTGTACATCGCCTTTATGAAATGCAGGAAAAAGGTGAATTATTATTCCCGGCGATGAATGTTAATGATTCGGCCACTAAATCCAAATTTGATAACCTCTATGGCTGTCGTGAATCTTTGATTGATAGTATTAAACGTGCCACCGATGTCATGATTGCCGGTAAAATCTGTGTTGTTCTGGGTTATGGTGATGTCGGCAAAGGCTGTGCTCAGGCATATCGCGGCATGGGTGCCACCGTATGGGTCACAGAAACTGATCCCATTTGTGCATTACAGGCAGCAATGGAAGGTTATCGTGTTGTCGATATGAATGAAGTGGCTCCTCTGGGTGATATTTTTGTTACCACAACAGGTAATGTCAATGTCATCAATCACGACCACATGGCGGCCATGAAAAATGAAGCCATTGTCTGTAATATCGGACATTTTGACTCTGAAATTGATGTTGCTTCTTTAGAGCAATACGAATGGGAAGAGATTAAACCTCAGGTTGATCATATTATTTTCCCTGACGGCAAAAAGATCATTCTTTTAGCCAAAGGCCGCTTGGTAAACCTTGGCTGTGCTACAGGTCACCCCAGCTTTGTGATGTCAGCATCCTTTACCAATCAGGTGATGGCTCAGATTGAATTTTTTACTAATGCTGATGCTTATGAAAATAAAGTGTATATTTTACCTAAAATATTAGATGAAAAAGTGGCTCATTTACACCTGATGAAAATCGGTGCTAAATTAACGCTGCTTTCTAAAGAACAGGCTGATTATATTAACGTTCCTCAGGAAGGCCCTTATAAGGCTGAGCACTATCGTTATTAAGAGCTGCGTTATTAAAAGCACGCTATTAAGAGAGTGTCACTAAGGAATGCGTTATTATGAAATTACATCAACCCATTAGTTTTGAGTTTTTCCCGACAAAAACTGCAGAGGGTGCGGCTAAACTTGCGCTTGTTCGTGATAAATTAAGTGTCTTAAAGCCACTTTATTATTCAGTGACTTACGGTGCAGGAGGCAGTACACAGGAAGGTACTATTAATACGGTGACCAGTATTAAAGAAGCTGGCTTTTCAGCTGCACCTCACCTTTCCTGTATTGGTTCCACTCAAGAAGGCATTAAAGAAATTCTTAATACCTTAAAGATGATTGGAATTGATAGAATTGTTGCTCTAAGAGGTGATTTACCATCAGGCCATCGTGATGTGGGTGAGTTTCGTTATGCCAATGAGTTAGTTGAATTCATTCGTAGTGAGACCGGTGATCATTTTCATATAGAAGTGGCCGCCTATCCTGAGGTTCATCCTCAGGCTAAAAATTCTCAGGCTGATCTGGATAACTTTATCAGAAAAATGAATGCCGGAGCCAATAGTGCGATTACACAATATTTCTTTAATATAGATGCCTATCTTTATTTTATCGATAGTTGTGAAAAAGCAGGGATGGATAAGCCCATAGTGCCAGGTATCATGCCGATCACTAACTATTCTCGTCTGGCAGGCTTCTCCGATATGTGCGGTGCTGAAATTCCACGCTGGCTGGCTAAGCGTCTGGAAGGTTATGGCGATGATATTGATTCAATTAAGGCACTGGGACTGGAAGTTATTTCCAATCTTTGTGAACAATTGTTAGCAGCCGGAGCACCTGGTTTACATTTTTACACTTTGAATCAAAGTAAAACTACCCTGGAAATCTGTCAGAATCTGGGAATTAAGTAGGGCATTTGGATAGTTGCTGTGGGAACGATTGCGAGCTGGATAGGTGGTAGTTCAGGGGGCTTCGCCTCAGGGCGCCTACTTTTGGTTCGAGGCATGGATGCCGAGGATAAGCGACACAGGGAAGTGCTTGAGCGTCCCCCTGAATTACCACCTTACACGCCGAAGCGCGCTGTATATACGATCATTCCCGAGCGCCCCCTTTTAACCTAAAATAAGCTTCATTCCTACCGCAATTGTCACCACCTCAAAAACACGTTTAATCCAGCGATTATTAGCAACAATAGCTAAATGAGCACCGGTATAGCCACCCAGAAGTGAACCTAGCAATAATGCCGGCAGCCAATCCCATTGGATAGTGCTGAGCATTCCAAGAGTCAATGCTCCTGTGCCATTCCAAAATACACCAACTAAAATGAGGGTATAAGCCACAGCAGTTTTATAATCAAAGCCAAACCACCTGACTAACCATAAAGTAACGAATAATCCCGTACCAGAGGTTAGAGAGCCATTAACCTAAAAAACGCAGTAGCCCATGCAACGACATAATATCCAGCACCAAACTTCTCATAATTGAACTGTTTTTCTCTAGGCTGGA
>JAHXIM010000137.1 GCA_025655635.1 gamma proteobacterium symbiont of Lucinoma myriamae
CAAATCTTTTTTAATTGTTTTAGCAGTTATATATTCTTGAGCAGGTCGATGCATTTGTCTAATAGCACCATCAAAGTCAATGGTTAATTTACTATTTTCTCGACTTTGAAACTGTTCGTTCAACACTGAAACAACTTTATTTTTACCATGTTTCTGTAAAATATATTCTACTGTTGTTGCATAGCTTGGGTTGCTAAGATAGATAAAAATAAGTGGTAAGAAATATTTCATTTTATTCCTGTTATGCATCTGAAATGTATTTTATTATTTTAGTAAAGTTTTTGACTGCTGTTATTTTAAAATATAACATTGTCATCATTGGAAAATCTGGTCGTTGCTTGATTTCAAAATTCTGAGTCTTGTTTTTCCTCAAGTGCAATAAACAAGCCTCTGGGACGACCAGTTTTCCAATGCATGACCTGTTATGCATTTTCATGTTCAATGGCAACCAATGCTTCTTTTCGGAAATCAAGGGGAGCTACAATATGAGGAATTGGAGTGCTAACACCACCTGTACCGTTGATAAAAACTGTTCCAAAATTAAACAATCTGCCAAAAATAGTTTGTTCAACTTTAAAACTTTCAACGTTTTTATGATTTAGTTCAATTGTGTTTCTTCTAATAAAACCAAATTTTGCAACTACTCTTTTGGATGTAACGGCGAGTTCGGTGCTTATGTGATATAAAAATGATTTAGTCAAAAAAAGAATACCAAATGCTAAAAATAATAGACCAAAAACACCACCACTACCCAATATTGAAATAAGTCCAATTAAAAATAAAAGTGCTCCTGGAACATAAGTAAACCAGTGTATACTTCCCTTTTTTATCGTTGTTTCATTTGGCATTAAATTATTGTCTACATAACTACTCATTTTTTTATTCCTTTAGTTTAATGATTACACTATATTTCTTTTAAAGCATAACAGTTAAATAGACGGTAACTTGTAATATTGGGATCGCAAGCTTCCGACTTTCTGGTTTTCAATATTATTACATATCTATTTAAAACACCACTTACTGTGTCAGGTTTTTCTTACACATCAGTATTTTTTATTTATTTTATTAGTTTAAATTGTTTTTTTAACAAGTCACGATTAACACTAACTGTAACCAGACTTAATCTACAATCCATTGAATAACAGCTGTTTCATTAAACTCTAATAAATATTTATTGAAAACAACTCTACTCTTTAACTTTATAATAAACCAGACAAATTGGGGGACAGAACATTGCTATATTAATCATATTAAAAAATATGATTAAATAAATTACAGATCTTAAATTTAAATATAAAACGACAAAAAATGAACTGCCTTATATTATCTTATATAGACGATCGATGAATTAATACTGAGTACGCCCCGCAGGAAGTATTCTTGGGGTACACCCTTATGAAGGATTCTCAATTTCTCTGATATCTCTAATTTCCTATTATTAAATAAAAAAGGCGCTAGTGTTTTTAATCACTAACGCCTTTTGGAAATAAATAATATGTCAGTAAAGCCAGTTTAAAATAACACTGTCAATATTGTTATTTTCTTCAGTGCTCTCTATTGTAAATGATACTCACCCGCAGTTTCATTGTAGATAAACACGCTATCACTGCGTTCACCTGCTGCTGTAGGTTGACGGCTCATGTATTGATTAACATCATTGGCACTGGCAAGAGCAGCCTGTTTAAAATCAGCAGGATTGACATATTGCTCATACTCGTAGCTCCACACTAAGTCTTTATTGGCATCATCCCCATAACTGCGTATGCTGTCCGCACTGCTTTTTGTATAACTGACTTCAGCAAAAATATTGGACGATTCCTCATAAATCAGACTTGATAGAGAATTATCTGCCTGCGCGGCACCTGTGATCATAGTTGCAGCAATAAGAGTAGACGCTAATAATGTTTTTAAGTTTTTCATGGTTGTATCCTTTTTGTTTAATTGGTATTAATTTTTTCTTAACGATGGATACAGTGTAAGGGAAATCGATTTTTTATCTGTTCGTAATAATACGGGAAAGAGATCGGTTTATACTTAAACTGGTGATGTTCAGGTGTTTCCTTATGTGTGCCTTCTTTATTCTCTTCTCAGGAACGATTTATGTGTAAAATTATGACAATTTCATTAAACATTGGGTTTTATGTAACTACATCACAGTAAAATAGTCAGAAACCTATACAATTAAACACTAATATACTTTAACTTAATTAGGAATAACTATGAAACACTTATTATTTTCTGTGGCGTTACTTCTGTCGGCAACGACTAATGCATCTGCTGTCAATGAAGCGGAAGAGCTTTTTGATTGTGATTTTGCGGGGGAAACTTCAAAACAGGCTGTTATCAATAAATCGCAAGGAATTACTCTGGAAGAAATGCGTGATTTAATGGCATCTATTCCGTCTAGTGCCTTAAAATCAATTTATGCTTATTATACTGAATTGGGATACCAGTTTGATGATAAACAGCAGGCATATCAAACTGCATATCAAAGCTGTAATAATTCATAATTCTAGCGGCTAATCTATGACCATAATAAAAATAAACTAATAATTACTTCTTAATTCAAGAGGTAATTATTGTTGCTACAATTTATGGTTGTCTCCTTATTAGCTTGAACGATACCCTGGCTTTGCTATAATTTCTAAATAAAATGACTCTAATTTTTGCTGCTCTGCTTCATCCATACATTTATTAATTTGCGATAAGTGAATTACTTGCGCTTCTTGTTCTGTATGACCATACTTACAATCAAAATCCCAAAAATCGACACCTTCAGGGAGACTCTTGTTGCGCTCTCTTTTTAAATATTTTTTAACTTCATATTTAGTCGCTTCAACTAAGCGGGCAAGTTTAATTTTCGGGTGAGTCAGTGCAAATGTTTTTTTCATGTTTATCCTAAAGGCTGGCAGCTAATACGAACCGTTAAATCATGCTCATATTTGAGCATGATAACTACTCAGCTATATAGTTTTAGTAGTAATACGACAATTAATGTCGTATTGAAGGATCTGAGGTTTGGCTGTGTTCGGTGTATATACCGGCAATATCAATTTCATCAAATTGATATTCTTTGCCGCAAAATTCACAATCAACGGAGATATTACCTTGTTCTTTGATAATATCGCTGGCTTCCTCATGACTGATAGAACGCAGCATATTAGTGACTTTTTCTCTGGAGCAGCTGCATTTAAAATAAATAGATTGTGCATCAAAAAGCCGAATATCTTCTTCATGATAGAGACGGTGTAAAATTTCTTTTACATCCAGACCCAGCAATTCTTCTGGCTTAATAGTACTGCCCAGATGCGTAATGCGCTCCCAGCTGTCTTCATCATCGCTCTGGCCCGGCAGCTGTTGTATTAAAAGTCCGGCAGAAGCCTTATCATCACAAGCCAGAAAAATACGGGTTTCTAATTGTTCCGAACGGATCAAATAACCTTCAAGAAATTCAGCAATGCTATTGCCTTCAAGTGCAACAATACCCTGGTAACGTTCTTTATTTTTTGCCTGTTCTATAGTGATCACCAGATTACCATCACCTAATAGTGATTTTATATCCGTCTCTTCCGGTAGTGGCTCTTCATATTTTGCAACAGCACGCACACCAAAATCATTGTGGCATTCAACTACCATTAAAGTCAGTGCATTATCACCACTGGCTTGTATTGTCATGGAACCGTCAAACTTAAGAGTGGCTGATAATAATACTGAAGCGGCAACCACTTCACCCAGATAATTACGAATAATCTCCGGATAGCTATGATTGGCCTGCATGGTTTGCCAGACTTTATTCAGACTGGCAATTTCACCACGGATATTGGCCTTATCAAATAAGAAGCGATTAATTTTATCCTGCTCGTTTTCACTTTTTGCAGTAAAATTATTATTTTCTGAATGACTAGATGCATTCATGGTTTCAGTTTTTGCTGTAGAAGTTGATTAACCTGTCCTGGATTAGCCTTTCCTTTTGATGCTTTCATTACGTGCCCGACAAAAAAGCCGATAAGTTTATCTTTACCCGATTGAAACTCTGCCACCTGACCGGGATTATTGGCAATAACTTCATCAATGATTGCTTCAATAGCTCCGGTGTCAGTGATTTGTTTCAGACCTTTCTTGTCAATAATGGTATCGGCATCGCCTTCACCGGCATACATAGCTTCAAACACTTCTTTAGCTATTTTTCCGGAAATAGTATTGTCTTTAACGCGTTTTAATAATCCGCTTAATTGCTCTGCATTAACGGGGCAGACTTTAAACTCTATGCCATTTTTATTATTGTGCGCGGCAACATCGCCTAAAATCCAGTTAGCAGCCATTTTTGCATCTCCAACAGCTTGTTGAACTGTCTCATAATATTCAGCCATATCACGGTCAATAGTTAAGGCTTTAGCATCTTTCTCAGATAGCCCTAATTGATCCATATAGCGAGCACATTTATCATCCGGTAATTCAGGAAGTGTGGCACGAATTGCTTCTATCTCATCGGCTGAAATGACGATAGGTAATAAATCCGGATCAGGGAAGTAACGATAATCGTTAGCTTCTTCCTTACTGCGCATAGAGCGTGTTTCATTCTTTTCAGAATCATATAAACGGGTTTCCTGCGTCACCGTGCCGCCGCTTTCAAGAATATCCATCTGACGTTCAATTTCAACATTAATGGCTTTTTCTACAAAGCGAAAGGAGTTGATATTTTTTAATTCCGCCCGTGTTCCAAATTCTTCCTGACCTTTTGGTCTTAGTGATACGTTAGCATCACAGCGAAATGAGCCTTCCTGCATATTACCATCTGAAACCCCCAGATAGCGTACAATGGAATGAATCTTACGCATATAGGCAACGGCTTCTTTGGCACTGCGCATATCCGGCTCTGAAACAATTTCTAATAGCGGAGTACCGGCACGATTCAGATCGATTCCGGTTTGACCATGAAAGCTTTCATGCAGCGATTTACCGGCATCTTCTTCCATATGCGCCCGGGTAACACCAATACGTTTTTGCGTACCATCTTCCATATCAATATCAATATGCCCTTCACCCACAATTGGATAATACAACTGGCTGATCTGATATGCTTTTGGTGAATCAGGGTAAAAGTAATTTTTGCGGTCAAAAACTGAGCGTTCATTGATTTTCGCCCCAACAGCTAAACCAAACATCACTGATTTTTTCAGTGCTTCACCATTAAAAACAGGCAATACACCCGGCAAACCTAAATCAACGGTACAGGCCTGAGTATTCGGCTCAGCGCCATAGGCTGTTGAAGCACCAGAAAATATTTTTGATTTGGTGGATAATTGAACATGGATTTCCAAACCAATAACGACTTCCCATTGCATAATAATTATTAACCTCTCGGGTTTTTATAGTTTTTTATTTAAGTTTTATTTAAAAGCAGCCGGTGCCTTAGTATGCCAGTCTGTCGCTTGTTGAAACTGGTGTGCCACATTAAGTAATTTTGACTCGGCAAAATGCTTACCAATCAATTGCAGTCCTACCGGCATATCATTGACAAAACCTGCTGGAATCGACATTCCCGGCAGGCCGGCAAGGTTGACTGCAATGGTATAAATATCTGATAAATACATAGTAATGGGATCATCAGTTAATTCACCAATATTAAATGCTGTAGAAGGCGCAGCAGGCCCCATAATGACATCAACATCGGCAAAGGCCTGATTAAAATCATTAGTGATCAGACGACGAGTCTTCTGCGCTTTAACGTAATAAGCATCATAAAAACCTTCTGATAATGCATAAGTGCCCACCAGAATACGGCGCTTAACTTCTGTGCCAAAACCTTCACCACGAGAGCGAATATAAAGATCGTTTAAGTCTTTAGGATCTTCACAGCGATGACCAAAACGCACACCATCCATACGGGATAAATTTGATGAACACTCCGAAGGGGCAATAATATAGTAAGTAGGTACTGCCAGATTACTGGTGGGCAGGCTGATCTCTTTAATCACAGCACCCATTTTTTCATATTCTTTTACGGCTGATTCAATGACTTTAGCCACGGCATCATCCAGGCCTTCTGAAAAATATTCTTTAGGCAAACCAATTTTTAGACCTGCCATACTATCATTTAAGTTCGCAGTATAATCGGGAACAGTTTCTTCAACACTAGTTGAATCTCTGGGATCGAAGCCCGCCATAACATTAAGCATCAGAGCTGCATCTTCGGCAGTACGGGTCATAGGACCAGCCTGATCTAAACTGGAAGCAAAGGCAATCATACCGTAGCGTGAAACACGACCATAGGTTGGTTTTAAGCCCGTAATACCGCAAAAAGAGGCCGGTTGGCGAATAGAACCGCCGGTATCAGTCCCGGTAGCCGCAGGTGCAAGCCGAGCAGCAACAGCAGCCGCTGAACCACCAGAAGAACCACCTGGAACCGCATTTTTGCGCCACGGATTTTGTACTGCACCATACCATGAGGTTTCATTCGATGAGCCCATGGCAAATTCATCCATATTGGTTTTACCCAGCATGACGGAACCGGAATCATTAAATTTATTAATTGTAGTGGCGTTATAAGGAGAGATAAACGGATCAAGCATTTTTGAACCACAGGATGTTTTTACACCTTTGGTGCAAAATATATCTTTTTGCGCCAGAGGAATACCATTTAAGATACCGGCATTACCTGCTGCACGTTGTTCATCTGCCTGCTTTGCCTGCTCAAGTGCCAATTCTGGTGTGACGGTAATAAAACTATTTAGTTGCTCATCCAGTGAATTAATCCGATCCAGATAGCTTTGCGTTAATTCAACACTGGAAAATTCTCCAGCTTTGAGTCCGGCACTGAGTTCGGCAATGGTTTTGTTATGCATACTTCTTTCCAATAGGGTTCTTTTCTAACAAAAGTGTTTTTGGCTAATAATAAACTGACAATCTACGGTGACTGGCTATGCAAGCACTTATTCAACCACTGTTACTCAACTACTCGGGGCACTAAATACAGTCCCTGTTCAACTTCCGGAGCATGTGACTGCAGATTTTCCCGGTCATTGCTTTCTGTGACGACATCAGCACGCAGGCGCTGCACTGCATCAAGGGGATGAGCCATTGGTTTAACACCATCAGTATCAACTGAGTCTAACTGTTCAACCATGTCTAAAATATTGGACAGATTAGTAGCATATTCAGGAATATCCTGTTCATCAATACCAAGCCTTGCCAGAAAGGCTATTTTTTCTACATCACTTTTATCCAGTGTGGACATCAGTAACTCCCGCTCTCTTGTCTCGAAAATAAAAAGTATAATAATAAAAAGAATAGCAAAAAGTTTGCTATTCTTCGTTTTGAGGTGCATAAGTTACCACAAATTTGCACTTTTTAGCAGTCATTCACAAATGAAAATTGGACATTTTTTAACATTATTCCTAAAATACCCTGTTCTATACAATAGATCGGGATGAGTACCTTCATTAAAATCGTCATTTTTAATGGCATTTTTAATCGAATAAAGGTACTTTTACTTCACTGACACTGAGTAACTTCAACATCTGAGCTATCGTTTAAGACATTTAAAGCCGACGAATATAAGTTCGGAATTACGTACTGAGTCAGTTATTACTCTGCACTCAGATCATGAAGTTACCATAATAAAAAGGGAAACCCGCCAATCATGTTTGGATTCGGTCGTTTACGTGGTGTTTTTTCTAATGATCTCTCAATTGATCTAGGAACAGCCAATACACTTATTTATATCCCAAGACAGGGGATTGTCCTCAATGAGCCTTCCGTCGTTGCTATTCGCCTGGATCATACAACCAATGAAAAAATGGTTGCCGCAGTAGGTGAAGAAGCAAAACTTATGCTGGGTAGAACACCCGGTAATATGGAAGCCATTCGCCCGCTTAAAGACGGAGTGATTGCCAACTTTACCGTCACTGAAAAAATGCTGCAGCATTTTATTCATAAGGTGCATGAAAACCGCTTTTTAAAGCCCAGCCCAAGAGTACTGGTTTGTGTACCCTGCGGTTCAACTCAGGTTGAACGCAGAGCAATCAAAGAATCTGCTCTTGGCGCAGGTGCCCGTGAGGTGTATTTGATTGAAGAACCGATGGCTGCGGCAATCGGTGCCGGTATGCCGGTGAGTGAACCCAGTGGTTCAATGGTCGTTGATATTGGTGGTGGTACTACCGAGGTTGGTGTACTCTCTCTTAGCGGTATCGTTTATTCTGAATCAATCCGAATTGGCGGTGACCGTTTTGATGAGGCCATTATCAGCTATGTCAGACGTAATTATGGCAGTTTGATTGGTGAAGCCACCGCTGAACGTATTAAACAAGAGATTGGTTCTGCCTACCCCGGCAATGAACTATTAGAAATTGAAGTACGCGGCCGTAATCTGGCAGAAGGCGTACCCCGAAGCTTTGCTTTAAACAGTAATGAAATTCTTGAAGCCATTCAGGAGCCTCTTTCAGGTATTGTTGGCGCCGTTAAAATTGCTCTGGAACAGACACCACCGGAACTGGGTGCTGATATTGCTGAAAAAGGCATGGTATTAACCGGCGGCGGAGCCCTTCTAAGAGATTTGGACCGATTATTATCTGAAGAAACAGGCTTACCTGTTATGATTGCAGAAGATCCTCTGACCTGTGTGGCACGCGGCGGTGGCCGTGCTCTGGAAATGATGGATGAAGTCAGCCCTGATCTCTTTAGTGCCGAGTAACTTCTGCTGGAGCCATAGTCATAAAACAGTTATTTGACGAAGATTCCTCTTATCTGGCACGATTAATATTTATGGTGGTTTTATCCATTATAATGATGACTGCCGATCATCGCACCAATATGCTCAATGGTGTCAGGAGTCTGTTCAGTTTAGTCATCTACCCTCTGCAAACTGTGGCCAGCACTCCAAAAAACATGGGGCTCTGGTTTACTGGACAGATGAATTCTCATCAATCTCTGATTGCTGAAAATGAGGATCATCGTACTGAAAATCTGTTACTAAAGGCTCAACTGCAAAAATTTACCTCATTACAGGCAGAAAATATTCGTCTGCGCTCACTATTAAAATCATCCAGAAAATTAAGTGATCAGATGCTGATTGCTGAAACCATTGCCGTGGATCTGGATCCGTATAAACGCCAGATTGTCATTAACAAAGGGCAACTTAATG
Source organism: gamma proteobacterium symbiont of Lucinoma myriamae (assembly GCA_025655635.1). Taxonomy (GTDB): domain Bacteria; phylum Pseudomonadota; class Gammaproteobacteria; order GRL18; family GRL18; genus GRL18. The sequence continues at coordinate 9,143 of JAHXIM010000137.1, forward strand.
GTGTCTATGCAGGTCAGCCTATTCTTGATTCACATGGTATTATGGGACAGATCATTCATCCGGGTATTCCCTCAAGTACGGCAATTTTAATCACTGATCCTTCACATGCCATTCCTGTTCAAGTTAATCGAAACGGTTTGAGAAGCGTTTTATACGGCACTGGTGCAGCCAATTTACTTGAAGTGCAAAACCTCCCTAATAATGCTGATATTGAGCTGGGTGATTTATTAATCACTTCAGGATTGGGTGGACGCTTTCCGGAAGGTTACCCGGTTGCCGTAGTGATAAATATTAAACGTGATCCAGGCCAGCCATTTGCACAAATTATTGCTGAAGCATCAGCTCATCTTGAACAAAGCCGTGAAGTATTATTGGTGATGGCTAAAGCAGAAGAAGAGCAAGAAGTTGAGCACGACACGACAAAGCAAAGCGTCACACCAGCTAATGAAAAATCAGAAGGTCTTAACAGTCATGAGTAACAGGCCGATCTCTCATGGTGGTATCATTATCTGGGTCAGCTTTGCAGTGGCTTTTATTCTGACCATGATCCCCATGTCAGAGGAGCTTGAGATGTATCGTCCTCAGTGGGTGACTCTCATATTGATCTATTGGTGTCTCGCACTACCCCATCGCGTGGGTATTTTTACCGGTTGGTTTATTGGATTTCTACTCGATATTCACATGGGCAGCATTCTGGGTCAACACGCATTAACACTGGCAATAATTGCTTATTTATCCTATCGCTTACATATACGAATCCGTTTATATCCATTGGTCCAACAGTCATTAATTATTCTACTACTTGTTACTTTGTCACAAATGATACTGTTATGGATTAGCGGCATTGTCGATCAGGCTCCTGGAGACTGGTCCTACTGGCTGCCTTCTTTAACCAGTATGTTAGTCTGGCCCTGGGTCTTTTATCTGATGCGTGGTATTCGACGTATTTATGGGGTTAATTAAAACCTCCTGAAAAAATATGGCACAAAAACAGCACTTAAAAGATCATTTCATCGAACAGCAAATATTTCATAATCGCAGTATCACGGCAATTTTTTTTACTCTGATTTTATTTAGTATGCTTATATTCCGCCTGTTTTTTCTACAGATTAACAGCCATGAGCATTTCACCACACTGTCACAGAATAACCGTGTTTCTGTGCAGGCAATTCCACCCACACGAGGCCTGATTTATGATCGTAACGGCATTATTCTCGCTGAAAATTTGCCTTCATACACACTGCAAATTATTCCTGAACAAGCAGCAGATATTGAAACCTTACTGGAAAAACTATCATTACTGATTACCCTGCGTGACATTGACATAAAAAAATTCAAAAAAGAAGTGCGTCGTAAGCGCCGTTTTGAAGGCATACCACTGCGCTTTCGTTTAACCGATGAAGAAGTCGCCATTGTATCAGTCAATCTTCATCGCCTCCCGGGCGTTGAAATCAAAGCACAATTAAGCCGTTTTTATCCCTATGGCAAAGAGACAGCACATGTTGTCGGTTATGTCGGACGCATCAATGAAAAAGAACTGAAAAAATTACCTGTCACCAATTACAGCGGCACCAACCATACAGGGAAGCTGGGTGTAGAAAAATCCTATGAAGCACTGCTTCATGGTCAGGTGGGTTATCAAAAAGTTGAAACCAATGTACGAGGGCGTGTATTACGAGTCCTTGAACGCAGCAATCCCATTCCCGGTAATGATCTGTATCTCAATTTAGACATTAACCTGCAAAAAGTTGCCATAGAGGCATTTGAAAATAAGCACGGTGCATTGGTGGCCATTAATCCGGAAAATGGTCAGGTATTAGCCATGGTCAGTATGCCTGATTACGATGCCAACCTGTTTGTTAACGGCATTGACTCTAAAACCTATAAAGCACTCAATACCTCATGGGAACGGCCACTGTTCAATCGTACGATTATGGGCAGTTATCCTCCCGGTTCAACCACTAAACCATTTTTTGCCCTGGCCGGACTTGAATTAAATGTCATTCAGCTTGATCATGAAATATTCTGTCCAGGCTTTTATCGACTCAAAGGCAAGGCACACAAATACCGTGACTGGAAAAAGTGGGGACATGGTAAAACCGATATTACAAAATCGATTGTCCAGTCCTGCGATGTCTTTTATTATGATCTGGCCTTTCAGATGGGTATCAACAAAATGCACAAATTCATGACCCATTTTGGTTTTGGCAAAAAATCAGGTATTGATATTTTAGGTGAGCGCAGCGGCCTGATGCCGTCAAAAGAATGGAAAAAAAGAGTGCGTAAACAGGTCTGGTTCCCGGGTGAAACAGTAATCGCAGGTATCGGTCAGGGCTATGTACTTGTTACCCCCATTCAATTAGCCCTAGGCACAGCAACCCTGGCCAATGGTGGTCAGCATTTTCAACCACAATTAGTAAGCTCCATCCAGCGCAAAGCTGATCCGTTTCCACGTCGTGTTTCACCACAAGTCATACGTAATGTTCCCATTTTACGTAAAGAAAACTGGCAGGAGGTTCATCATGCCATGACGGAGGTAATCCATGGTGCTAGAGGTACAGCAAGACGGCTTAACAAACCTGATTTACGTTATAAAATTGCTGGAAAGACAGGAACAGCACAAGTATTTTCTGTTGCTCAGGATGCCACTTATAAAGAAGATGAGCTGGAAGAACGCCTGAAAGATCATGCTCTGTTTATGTCTTTTGCCCCTGCAGATAACCCTAAGATTGCTATTGCTGTGGTGGTTGAAAATGGCGGTCATGGCGGCTCAGTAGCAGCTCCTATTGCAGGCAAGGTTATAGAAGCTTATCTCAGCCAGTTTAGTGATGAACAACTTAAGCAGCCGGTAAAAAAAGAAACACGAGAGAAACCCGCTAAGAAGCAGCGTACACCGGTTAATGTCGAGTCTGACAACACAGCCGCCATTCTGCATGAGGAACACAAGCATGGCTAGTCAAAGCTCATCACCAAGTCTGTTTTTTCGACTGCATATTGATCTCACCTTATTAATGGGACTGATTGCCCTCATCGCCATCGGGCAAGTTATTCTCTATAGTGCCAGTGGTGAAAGCATGGCTTTAATGCAGCGTCAGAGTATTCGTCTTGGTATTGCTTTAATCGCTATGCTACTCATTGCCCAGATTTCACCTGATACCATGCGCCGCTGGTCACCTATTATATTCATTATTGGTATAATTATGCTCATTGCTGTTCTGCTGGTCGGCACAAAGGTGCTCGGCGCCCAACGCTGGCTCGATCTGGGTCTGTTCCGTTTTCAGCCCTCAGAAATGATGAAGCTATCCGTACCCATGATGTTAGCCTGGTTTCTGTCCAGTGGTAATATTCCGCCGCGCAACAAACATCTGATCATTGCTCTGGCGATACTGCTGGTGCCCGTACTGCTGATAGCCAAGCAACCTGACTTAGGTACTTCTTTACTGGTGACCAGTGCCGGTTTATTTGTCATCTTTATGGCCGGTGTTTCCTGGCGGCTTATTTTTGGTTTTATTTTTGCCGGCATAGCCTTTACCATACCCATGTGGCTCTTCCTGATGCGTGACTATCAACGCCAGCGGGTACTGACCATGCTCAATCCGGAATCCGATCCACTGGGCAGCGGCTATCATATTATTCAATCAAAAATTGCCATTGGCTCCGGGGGAAGTTTTGGTAAGGGCTGGCTTAACGGCACTCAGTCTCATCTTGAATTTTTGCCTGAACGCCATACCGATTTTATTTTTTCAGTGTTTGCCGAAGAATTTGGTTTTAGTGGTATATTGATTTTATTAAGCCTTTATCTCTTTGTTATTTTTCGCGGCATCTACATCACTACTCAGGCTCATGGTACTTTCTCCCGTTTACTTGGCGCCAGTATTGTTTTAACATTTTTGATTTATATTTTTGTTAACATTGGCATGGTCAGCGGTATTTTACCTGTAGTTGGCGTACCACTGCCTCTGGTCAGTTATGGCGGCACTTCAATTGTGACACTGATGGCGGGCTTTGGCATATTAATGTCCATTCATACACACCGAAAATTATTAGCACACTAGATAACTGTTCCTAAATAGTACACGCAAAGCATAAAAAGCTGTCATTTATTATTTGGTGATTTTATGCCAATATGAGTCCAATAATGAGTAACAGGTTCTGATGCAAATATTAAATAAATAAAGCTCTCTGTTTTGCAACACTTATTTAGATTTATTAGCTCTATGTTTATTAAAGAAAGGAAATATTCATGCCCATAGGAAAAAAATTACTTTACGCCGCTATAAGCACACTTATCGTCTGCTTCATTATGACAAGCAATAGTTATGCTGCAAATCTGGCCGAAGACACTGAAGTGCAGACATTTATTAATGAAATGGTCCAGGAGCATGATTTTAAAAAAAATGAATTAGATGCCTTATTTGCTCAGGTCAAAGTGAAGCAAAAAATCCTCGATGCTATTAGTCGCCCGGCAGAAAAAACGAAGCCCTGGCATGAATACCGTAATATTTTTCTCACTGAAAAACGTATTAAAAATGGCGTAAAATTCTGGCAGGAAAACAATGACATTATCAGCTATGCAGAAGAAGTTTATGGTGTTGCACCAGAAATCATGGTTGCCATCATTGGTGTTGAAACCTATTATGGCCGCTTACAAGGTAATTATCGTGTTATGGATGCCTTATCCACTCTCGCCTTTAAATACCCTAAACGCAGTAAATTTTTTCGTGGTGAATTAAAACATTTTTTACTCATGAGTCAGGAACAAAATTTTGATCCTTTAACCAAAACAGGTTCTTATGCTGGTGCAATGGGTATGGGACAATTTATTCCCAGCAGCTTTCAAAGTTATGCCATTGATTTTGATGGCGATGGAGAAAAAAATATCTGGTCTAATCATTCTGATGCCATCGGCAGTGTAGCTAACTACTTTAAACGTCATGGATGGAAAAAAGGCCTGCCGGTCACTGATAAACTCCAGTTAAACAAAGAAAATACCATCACTATGGATGATGGTTGTAAGCGCAGCTGCAAACCCAAGCTCACTGTGGCCGACTTCAAACAAAAAGGATTACAAGGAAAAACATCAGTCAATGACAAAACTGCTGCAACTTTATTAATTCTTAAGCAAAAAGACAGCAAAGAATACTGGCTGGGCTATAATAACTTTTATGTGATTTCCCGTTACAATCATAGTACACTTTACTCAATGGCTGTTTATCAGCTCAGCCAGGAAATCAAACAGGCCTATCAGGCAGGTAAAAATGCTCAATAAACCGATGACCAAACCGTCTTACAATCGATTAATACCTACTTTACTGCTTAGCAGCGTACTTTCGATTGGCTTAATTTCCTGTGGAGGACAAAGTATTTCCAGTCATGATGGCCCGCCGTCACGACAGGTTGATGTCTCAAATATACCTGATGCAGTGCCTCAACAGACCAGCCCTGGTAAATACGGCAACCCGCAATCCTACGTTGTATTTGGTAAACGTTATCATGTCATGCCTTCAGGTAAAGATTATAAAGAAAGAGGCATCGCATCATGGTATGGCAGCAAGTTTCACGGCAAACGAACTTCCAGTGGCGAGCCCTATGATATGCACGCGATGACAGCCGCCCATAAAACGCTGCCTTTACCCACTTATGTCAAAGTCACTAACTTAAAAAATGGTCGTCAGGTCATTCTTAAAGTGAATGATCGCGGGCCTTTTCATGAAAACCGTATCATTGATTTATCGCATACCGCTGCCGTTATACTGGGAATAAAAGGAACGGGAACCGGTCTGGTTGAAGTTGAAGCAATTACTCCCGGGCAACCCCATATTGCCACTACAGCACCATCCAATACACCTGATAAGCTGGCAGCAGTCGGTTTATATCTGCAATTAGGTGCCTTTGTCAGTTCACAAAATGCCTATCAGCTAAAGGATCGTGTCAATTTAGCGCTTTCCACCCAGCAGGCAAATATTTCAAAAACACTCCAGAACGGGCAGCAATTTTATCGTGTCCGTATCGGTCCGTTCAGCAATACAGAACAGGCGGATAATTTAGTTCACACACTGAATGAAAAAGGATTTGATAAACATCGTGTTGTTATTGAATAATAACAATTGAACTATCTGTACAGTCACATGCCTAAATTCAATTAGCTCTTTACCTGATTATCTATTTTTTTTTTTTGCTATAATTTATCCTAATCTACTATTTTCGAGCCATAAATATATGAAACATCCCCTGAGTAATTTTTTCATCTTTATTATTTCTATTACCTTTGTTATTAATCTTCAGGCCGCACCAAAAGTGATCCCCAAAGCACCTGAAATTGCAGCAAAGTCTTATATCCTGATTGACTACAATAGCAACAAAATCATCGCTAAACACAATGCTGATATGCCCGTCGCACCCGCCAGTATTACTAAAATTATGACAGCTTATGTTGTTTTTTCTGAACTCAAAGAAGGTAATATACAACTTGATGAGCTGGTAACCGTCAGTAAGAAAGCCTGGAAGACTCCCGGTTCCAGAATGTTTATTAAGGTCAACTCTAAAGTTTCTGTGGAAGATCTTTTACAAGGTATGATCATTCAATCAGGCAATGATGCCAGTGTTGCCTTGGCGGAGCATATTGCCGGCAGTGAAGAGACCTTTGCCGCATTGATGAATCAACATGCTCAAGAGCTTGGTATGAGCAATAGTAATTTCCTCAATAGTACCGGATTACCTGATCCAAACCATAAAACCAGTGCCGCTGATCTGGCGATACTGGCAAATGCCCTGATTAAACGTTTTCCTCAGTATTACAAATGGTACTCCGTTAAAGAATTTACCTATAATAATATTAAACAGCCTAATAGAAATACGCTGCTATGGCGCGACAAAAGCGTCGATGGAATGAAAACAGGTCATACAGAAGAAGCGGGATATTGTCTGCTGTCTTCTGCAAAACGAAATAATATGCGCCTTATCTCCGTTATTCTGGGTACCAAAAGCACCAACGCACGTGCCCAGGAAACACAAAAACTATTAAACTTTGGCTTTCGTTTCTATGAAACACACATTATTTATCCAGTCGGTAAAGCGCTGAAAAATGTCCGTATTTACAAAGGCAGTGAAGAGCAGCTTCAAGTGGGTGTCTCCAAAGAGCTGGCTGTGACCATCCCCCGAGGTCAATACAAAAACTTGAAACCGTCTATTAACATCAATTCACTATTAGTTGCACCAGTAACTCAAGGTCAGGAATTAGGTAAAGTTGAAATTAGACTGGATAATAAACTACTCACTAGTTCACCATTGGTTGCTCTAAAAACCATTAATGAAGGTAGCCTCTGGCAGCAAGCCAAAGACAGTGCCCTAATGATGTTGGAATAAACCGTCAATCGTCTATCAGGCCTAACATTGAAAAAGCCCATTTCTACCTCGAATAACGAATCCAGTCAAGATGAGCCTATTGTCTATCTCAATGGTAAATATGTGCTATTAAGTCATGCCCATATTTCTGTTCTTGATCGCGGCTTTACCTTTGGTGATGGTGTCTATGAAGTGATTCCAGCCTATGACAAAAATCTATTTCGTCTGCAGCATCATCTGCAGCGGCTCAATGATAGTTTGACAGCAATTAAGATAAGCAACCCTCTCACAGCACAGCAATGGCAACAGTCAATAGAGCAACTGATTAACAACAACCCTTATGACGACCAGTCGATCTATCTGCAAGTCACTCGTGGTATTGCCCCTCGTGATCACCGTTTTCCCCACAAAGAGAACCCTACGGTATTCATGATGACTACACCATTAGAGGAGCAGTCTTCTGAAATGAGTGTATCAGGAATTAGTGCTATTACTTTGAATGATAACCGCTGGAAAAACTGCCATATCAAGTCGATTTCTCTATTAGCCAATGTACTATTGCTTCAGGAAGCACTTGATAAGGGTGCAAAAGAAGCCATATTACTTAGAGATGGCTATGCAACCGAAGGTGCTGCCAGTAATTTATTCATCGTACAGAACGACTGTTTGATAACACCCCCTAAAGGACCACTGTTACTTCCCGGTATTACCCGTGATCTGATTGTTGAAATCGCACAACAGCAAAAAATCTGTCTCAAAGAGCAAAATATTAGTGAAACAGAACTGCACAATGCCCAGGAAATCTGGGTGACCAGTTCAACCAAGGAAATTGCCGCAGTGACCAGACTGGATGGTAAGATAATTGCCGACGGCAAACCGGGCCCGCACTGGCATAAAATAATGCAGGCTTACCAGGGTTACAAACGGACTCTGCGTACCAGCTAAAGCAAAAAATTTCTGCCTCTATGAGCAAAATTGAGAAAAAAATCTAATGAGCAAGAAAACAACGACTCCAGCATCAGAAAATATTGACGAAGACCAGTTAATGCATTTTCCCTGTGACTTTGCCCTGAAAGTCATGGGAGAAAATACGAATAATTATGCAGACTATGTATTATCTGTCTGTCAGCAGCATGTCGAGGGTGTCACTGAAAGCTGTGTACATACTCGCCCCAGCCGTAATGGCAAATACATTGCGGTAACTGTTCAGCTGGTAGCAACCAGCCGTCAGCAACTGGATGATCTCTATATTGAATTAAATAACCATGAACAGACAAAAATGGCACTTTAAACCATAAGTAACTATTAAAAGCCTGTAATCATACAGGATAAGCTGGAGTAAGAGGTTAAAACCTCAACTCCACCTAATTAGTCAGCCCTGAAAAATATATTATCTATTTGAAATGTAAGGAATTATCCCTGTTTTTGAGTGACCATAAAGACCAGAAATGTTACA
>JAHXIM010000407.1 GCA_025655635.1 gamma proteobacterium symbiont of Lucinoma myriamae
AAGTGATTTGCTGAAACAGCAGGACTTGTATTCGTCTAAGGATGTGATTAAAAGCAGCAGCCAATATCTATTTGATAAATTATTGCATAATGACTATGAGCTGCTGTTGGAGGAGCTGGATTTAACAAAAATTAAATTATTAGTTTCTATCAGGCAACCAGAGCAAAGCATTAAGAGTATTATTAATTTATTTCAAAATAAAGAAACCGAACACTCCTATGCTCATCCTGAGGCAGCGATAAAATACTATCGTGATAGAATTATGTCGCTGGCTAAATTTTGTGAGCGTTATAAAGGCTGTTATTATTACTATGATGCAGATCTGATCCGCAGCAAGCCAAAGGAATGTCTGGCACAGCTCCAGAACTGGCTGTCACTTGAAAGTCCTTTAACAGAGCAATACCAGATGTTTTCACAAACCGGGAAGGCCGGGGCGGGGGATTCGTCGGCTAATATGACAAAAGGAAAAATCATCCAGCAGCAGACAAATTATGAGGCGTTAGAAATTCCCTCAGATTTACTCAGTAAGGTGCAGAAAGAAAGCGCTCAACACAGACAGCTGATGATTGAAAATGCGCTGGAGTCACTTACTTTATAAGCTGATTCAACATGTTATCCCAGGCATTACGGTCATGACGATAGCTGAGTAGTGCCGCTATCATTTGTTCAATCCTGACTTGTCAATTGTCAGATGACTGAATTTGCTGATAGGCGTTACCATTTTTATCAAAATTGTGATTAACATTTTTTATAAATTGCTGCAGTTGATTAACTGATTCTGTTAGGCCACTTGATTGATTCCACCAGAGTGATTTATCATTCACCAGAGCTGATAATTCATTGCTTTTTAGTGTGACGTTAATATGTTTGTTTTCATATAACTCCAGCAGTTCCTGCTCTACGAGAGCAAAATATTCGTCTAATATTGACTGAGAATAGTCCTCGACAGCAATCCCCGATTTGGCTAACTTGTCCACAGTGAACAGCATTAGATCACCAAAGAACTGTCGCTCAAATTCATTAGAAAGATCAATGTTTTCTGTATTATCCTCAACTCCTGGGCGGTATTCATCAGTAAAGTCAGTTTGTAATGTGCGAGCATGCAGCATGGGTAAATTGACAGAAGCGAAGCGTTCTTTAATCTCAGATTGTATTAAGCGACCGGCAGTCGGGCCTGACATTCTTAATCTGAGTTTACCAAAAGGGATAATGTATTTGAGTCCGTCGAAGCTGGTAATATAGTTGCCCGGATAAATAGTTCGTGCCAGGACTATATCAGTCAGTGGTGTACTATAAGTAAAGTATGTTTTTCTGGTGAGATGTTCGCCAAAAAAGAAATAATTAATACGTCCGGAAAATGACTTTAAACAAGTGATATGATCATGCTCGGTTTTAATCGGGCAACAATAATCATAGGTTTGCCGCTGGCTTTTAAGACCAAACAACTGTGCCATATCATGATAGGCGGCATCATCGGGTTTGATCTTTAATTTAGGGTGAAACTGACAATTTTCCTGTGGTTTGCAAGCTGATAACTGCTGTAAAAAGGCAATGACATCATCTAAAAAGTTGGCGGTCATAACGGAGGGTGATACAGGGGGATCACAAACCAGCTTACCCGTTAACATGGCGATGTCGTTTTCATTAAATATACGATTGATATAATAGAAATAATTCAGCCCATAGACATACTGATCGCCATCCGCTGTTGTTCTATTGACTCGAAACTGTTGATCGCTGTCCACTAAATAATACAGAGTATTATCTTTATTTTGAGTGATCTGTAAGGCTTTTAAATAACCCAGGTTTCGGGTAACAGCCTGACCCTTGTGATAAAAGTTTTCAGTGGCAGGGTCTCCGATAATAGAGCTGACATCCTTGCGGGTATTTGCAGGAATTTCCAGCATTAAATCATACTGTTCCCTGAAGCCATAGTGATGAACCCGTAAACCTTTATTGTTATATTCTTCTGCTAGCTCAATATCTTTTATAACATGTCTGTCTTCTTTACTGTCTTCAACAATAATAACGGTCACTTTTGAAAAAAAGCCGTTTGCTTTGCCGCCATAGGAATACCGCTGGCAAAGTTGAAAAATACTTTCTAAACAGCCTCGTAAATGCTCAGGTCTGTCAGCAATAGGGATGCTTAAAATAAAATCATAGCGCTGACGGGGGTTCGATGATGAGTGTTCATTATGACTAATTAATAAATCCTGTTCACGAAATAAGCGCTGATAAAGTTCAAGTATTGAGTCAAAATCATCACTATTCCATAATAACTTTTCGACCAGGGGGTAAATCTGATCGTAGAGGCTGATAAGCGATTTTAGCTGCAGCTGATCTTTCTGCTTTAAAATTTCTTTAAGCTGAGTGTCATAATCAGCCAATTCAATGATCTGAGCCTGATAGGTTTGTAATAGATGAAGCAGTGAATCAATGTGATGAGTTGTTGTCATGTTCTTAGGTGATTCTGGGCTACTTCATTTTTGCAATACGTGCTTTATCGCGGTTCCAGTCTTTTTCTTTTTCAGATGCACGTTTATCAAAAAGCTGCTTACCCTTCGCCAGTGCAATTTTGCACTTTACACGACTTTTTTTCCAATATAACGATAGTGGTACAATGGTGTAGCCTTTACGCTCTACCGCGCCCACTAATCGAGCTAATTCATATGCATGCAATAATAGTTTTCGGCTTCTTTGCTGCTCCGGGACTACATGAGTCGAGGCACAAAGCAGAGGGGTGATGATTGCGCCATGTAAAAAAGCCTCGCCATCTTTTAACAGCACATAGGCTTCTCTTATTTGTGCCTTGCCTGCACGAATACTTTTGACTTCCCAGCCTTCCAGAACCAGCCCTGCTTCATATTCAGTTTCCAGAGCATAATCGTGACGCGCTTTTTTATTTTGCGCAATAATATTACTTGGTAATTTCTTTTTCTTTTTTCCCATAACGGCAATTATACAAAAAAATGATACAATGCGCTAAAAAAAGAAACATAAATTAAGGAATGTCTTAAATGTCTGATTCTGCATCACCTTTAAATGAGCCGGCAGCTAATAAAAAGCCTTCAGCAAACCGTGAGCAATGGTCATCTCGCCTGGTTTTTATATTAGCCGCAACGGGCTCAGCGGTTGGTCTGGGTAATATCTGGAAATTTCCCTACATTACAGGTGAGTTCGGCGGTGGCGCCTTTGTGTTAATTTATCTTCTCTGTATTGCCAGTATTGGTATTCCCATAATGATGGCTGAAATCATGTTGGGGCGTCGCGGACGACATGATCCGGTAACCACCATGAAAAAACTGGCTAAGGAGTCAGGCCATTCACGTTCATGGGGCTTATTAGGCTGGATGGGTGTTATTGCTGGTTTTCTTATTCTTTCCTATTATAGTGTGATTGCCGGCTGGGCAATGGCTTATGTGCCTCGAATGGCTGCCGGTACTTTTGTCGGACTTGATGCGGAAGCGGTGAATAGTGTTTTCTCCACTTTGGTCAGCAGTCCGGAGACCTTAATTGCCTGGCATACACTGTTTCTCTTTATGACCATGTCGATAGTTGCCAGAGGGGTTCGAGGCGGTCTTGAGAAAGCCGTTACCTATCTTATGCCCATGTTGTTTGTTTTGTTGGTCATTCTGATTTTTTATGCCATGGATACAGGGCATTTCGGGCAGGGTTTATCGTACTTGTTTAATCCGGATTTCAGCAAAATTTCTACTGAAGGCGTTTTGAGTGCCATGGGCCATGCTTTTTTCACCCTGAGTCTGGGAATGGGCGCGATTATGGTTTATGGCTCTTATCTGCCTGATAATACATCGATTGCCAAGGCTTCAATCTCGGTTGCTTTTATGGACACACTGGTCGCATTATTGGCTGGTATGATTATTTTTCCTATCGTTTTTGCTAATTCATTAGAACCTGGTGCCGGGCCGGGACTCATATTTAAAACCTTGCCATTAGCATTCGGCCAAATGAATTATGGCACTTTTTTTGGTACATTATTTTTTATATTACTGGTTTTTGCTGCATGGACATCCAGTATTTCCTTAATTGAGCCGGCTATTACCTGGGCTATGAAGACCTTTCAGATCTCTCGAGTTAAAGCCTCGGTGACTTCAGGAATGTTAGTCTGGTTTATGGGCTTGTTCACTGTGTTTTCCTTTAATCTTGCCAGTGATGTTACTATTTCTTCTGTTATTTCAACTAAGTATGGTGAATTTGTGATTCTCAAAGATGCCACTGCTTTTGATTTTCTTGATTATTTAACGTCAAATATTATGTTGCCCTTAGGTGGTTTAATGATTGCCGTCTATGCTGGATGGCTTATGAAAAAAGAGTATTCTCGTGATGAACTCAGCATTGGTTTGTGGTTTCCTATCTGGTCTGTTCTGGTTCGTTATGTTGCACCAGTTATGGTTATCATTGTCTTTTTAAATGCTATGGGTGTTGTGGCATTTGTGCGTAGCATTATGGGTGTTTAAATTGTGACCTGTATTAATAAAACGGCTCTAATCCCCTATAGTGTGGAAAAAATGTACGAACTGGTTGCTGATGTCGATAGCTATCAGCATTTTTTACCCTGGTGCGGCGGCTCAAAGGTCCTCAGTCAAACGGATGATGAAGTAAAAGGTCAGGTACGAATTCAGCATATGGGAATGGATAAAAGCTTCACCACGTTGAATAGAATGCAGAAAAACAAAATGATTGAAATGAGGCTCATTGACGGGCCTTTTAAACAATTGCAGGGGTTCTGGCGTTTTGATGCTCTGGATGAAAATGGTTGTAAGATTTCATTAGATTTAGAGTTTGAATTTTCCAATAAGATCATGAGTATGGCCTTTGGGCCAATTTTTAGTCAGATAGCTAATAGTATGGTCGATGCCTTTTGTAAAAGGGCCATAGCAATTTATAAATAGTATGCTGATGAGATACAGATTAAATTAATGTTGGTCGGAGAGAGTTGTGGATAACACACTGATGAAAAGTGAAATGATACCGGATGTTAGTCCGCGCCGGATTATTGTTGAAGTTGCTTATGCTATACCGGCTTCACAGCTTATTTTTACGGTAGAGGTTGATGAAAATGCAACGGTTGAAGATGCTATTTTAGCTTCAGGAATATTAGATGAGTTTCCGGAAATTGATCTTAAAGTGAATAAAGTCGGTGTGTTCAGCAAGCTGACTAAGCTGGATAAGCCATTGCAGCATAAAGATCGGATTGAAATTTATCGAAAATTAATTGCCGATCCTAAAGCCGTTAGAAAACAACGTGCTGCAGAAGGTAAAAAAATGAAAAAAGGCACGTAGGATTTGAGTTGCTAAGTTGATAAACTTAGAAACTTACTCCCCGCTTGTCTGTGGTGATGTTTCTATGGCACCAGGGGTAACTTCTCCTTCACCACGAGCACCAACTGGTGCATCACCATCGGAAGGTATTCCTCGATGTTCATCTGTCCAGGAAAAGAAATCAACGAATCGGGCCCAATAGCCTTTTTCTCCCTCTTCATCACCCTCATAATCCTCTAAAGGCACAACAACGATTTCGGTTGTGCTATGTGTTACATCTGCTTTTTCTCCAGGTCGAAAAGTACCCTGTATATTGACGAGTTTACCATTTTCATTAAAGTAGAGAGTGGCCTGTTTATTGATTATTTCACCATAACCGGGCTTAAAGCGATAAAGATAATCCCAACGATTTGCATGAAAGGAATCATCCAGCATTGGGGTTCCCATAAGAAAACGGACTTGATGTTTGTTCATTCCCGGGCGTAACTGGTTTATTTGATCCTGTTCGATCACGTTGCCTTGCGGGACATCAATTTTATGAACTCTGGGCAGGCCGATGTCAGAAAGATCAGGCGCCCATGTACAAGATGTCAGAAGAAAAACAACAGGAATCAAACTGGTAATAATATTTCGCATTTCTATAATGATTTCTTTTTTAAATAGGTATACTATTGATGTTTATGACATCAGTCAGAGATTCTTGCATTGGTTTTCATATGATACTTTGAAAATTAGCGCTGTCTGAATGTGTTTATATGCAGGAATAATACAATATTATTATCATAAAAGCACCTGTCGAATATAACAAAGATAGTAATTTAGATTAAATAGTTTATTTTCAAACAATATATAATTAAAAAATTAAAGGTTCATATTTGTGAATAATCAGGATTTAAAAAAAGCAGGTCTTAAGGCGACCCTTCCACGCCTGAAAATTCTTGAATTATTAGAAACAGTTGAATCCCGGCACATGAGTGCTGAAGATGTCTACAAAAAGTTACTGGAAATTGGTGATGATGTTGGTCTGGCAACTGTTTATCGTGTGCTTACACAATTTGAATCAGCCGGTTTAGTTTCACGGCATCATTTTGAAGGCGGTCATTCGGTTTTTGAGTTAAATCAGGGTGCACACCATGATCACTTAGTGTGTGACCAATGTGGTAAAGTTGAAGAGTTTCTGGAAGAGACTATTGAGCATTGTCAGCATAAAGTGGCTGAAAAGTTCGGCTATAAAATGACCGACCATAGCCTTTATATTTATGGTGTTTGTCCCAGCTGTCAGAATGAAAATAAAGAGTCAGAACGAAAATAAATAACTAGCCTGTGACTTGTTTGCGCATTTCTCTGGCGTGAGAACGGGTTTGTTCCGTGATTGTTACTCCCCCCATCATACGTGATAGCTCTTCAACCCGTTGTTCTTCATCTAGTAGACTGATACTGGTGGTGGTTTTTTCATCATCACTTTGTTTATAAACGTTGAGATGCTGATGTGCTTGTGATGCCACCTGAGCCTGATGCGTGACACATAAGATTTGCGAGTTAGTGCCCAGCAATCTGAGCTTATTGCCTACCATCTCGGCAATACCACCGCCTATGCCCACATCGACTTCATCAAAAATAAGTGTCGGAATATCACTAAATTGAGCGGTGACTACCTGAATGGCCAGGCTAATGCGTGACAGCTCACCACCAGAAACAACTTTGGATAGTGGCCGTAAAGGTTGCCCCGGATTAGTGGTAACATAAAATTCCACAACTTCCATGCCATGCAGTTGTGGTTGTTCAGATTCAGAGGCTAATAATTTTATTTCAAAGACACAGCGCTCCATTCCCAATTCATGAATATGCTTTATGACCTGCTCAGCCAGTAGTCCTGATGCTTTACTTCGAGTCTTACTCAGTTTTTTCGCCAATTTAAAATAATCTGTTTTACAAGCTTCAACTTCTGCCAGTAAAGTTTCTAGATGTACATCGGCATTTTCCAGTTGTTCTAATTCTCTTTTCAGCGTTTCAGTGTGAGCAAATAATTCATGGGTTTCAATGCGATGTTTGCGTGCCAGATCATAAATATTGCTGATACGATTATCTAACCACTGCAAATGTGAAGGATCAAGTTCTAAAGAATCCAGATAATGGCGCAATTCTGAACTGGCTTCATCGACCTGTATCAGGGCATTATTGAGCATTTCAGAAATTGGATTTAAGGATTGATCTAATTCAGATAAGCCTTGTAGTTCACTAATACTATGGCTTAACAGATGATTAATACTATTTTGTTCATCTTGTGCTAATTGATAGTGTATGTTCTGGGAGGTTTCGATTAAGCGGCTGGCATTACTGAGTTTACGATGCTCTTCTTCCAGATCTTGCAGCTCATTTTCCTGAAGTTCGAAATCACTGAATTCTTGTACCTGAAAACGTAACAGATCAAGTTTAGCATCACGTTCAGCAGTATCTTGTTTTAGTGTTTGATAGTCGGAGGATTTTTTCTTCCACTGTTGATAGCACTGATTAAGTTCTTTGCGTAATTGAGTGATGCCGGCAAAATTATCCAGTAACAGGCGTTGTTCATCACTTTTCATGAGGGCCTGATGAGTATTCTGGCCATGGATATTGACCAGCTTTTCACCCAGTTCACGTAATAACTGTAAAGGAATGGGCTGACCATTGATAAATCCTCTGGAGCGCCCCTTAGCACTGATGGTGCGTCGGATCAGACATTCGCCTTCACTGTCTAATTCATTATCCTGCAGCCACTGCTCAATGTTGGCATCCTGAAGATCAAATTCGGCAGAGATATCAGCTCGCTCAGCACCATGACGGATGGCAGAAGCGTCGGCACGATCACCCAGTACAAGTCCTAAAGCATCAATCAAAATGGATTTTCCGGCACCGGTTTCACCGGTTAAGACGCTTAGTCCCGTGTTGAGTTCTAAACCGAGTGAGTCAACAACGGCAAGATTTTTTATGGTTATGTGATTAAGCATTGTCAGTAGTCAATAATTAGTTTCGCAGCTTCTCGCCCCAACGCAATTTAGCTCTGAGGATTTCAAAGTAGTCATAATCTTTAGGATGTAAAATAGTTATATGTTTGGGATGACGCATGATTTTAACATGATCGCCGGGCAAAAGATTAAAATTAATCTGCCCATCATAAGTCACCTGTGCCTGAGTTGAAAAATGATCACTGACAACAATATCAATTTCACTTTCTCCTGAGATAACAACAGGGCGATTACTCATAGTATGGGGGCAAATCGGTACCAGTTCCAGGACATTTAATGAAGGGTATAAAATTGGACCACCACCAGACAATGAATAAGCTGTTGACCCTGTGGGTGTGGAAATAATCAAGCCATCAGCATGCATGGAGTGCATGAATTTATTATCAATATAGGTTTCTATTTCAATCATACGTGCGACATCAGCTTTGTGTATGACGACATCATTAAAGGCATTGCCGCCGCCAAAATAATCACCATCACGTTCAATTTCACTGATAATTAAAAAACGATTTTCTTCGGTGTATTCCCCTGCCATGATTTCATCAAGGGCTTTATGCACATCAATAGCGCACAAGTCGACTAAGAATCCCAAGTGTCCGAGGTTAATCCCTAATAACGGTACGCCGAAACCCACCAGACTTCTGGCGGCGCTTAATAATGTACCGTCACCGCCAACTATAATAATTAAATCACATCGTTCACCAAGTTGTGCACGTGTGACGGACTCCATTTCATGAGCGGAGAAAACTGCTGCGGTACTTTCATCCAGCAGCACGTTACAGTCATTGCTTAAAAAGTATTCGTGTAAACTCACCAATGCATCTCCGACACTGGGATCGGCATATTTGCCTATGAGGCCAATAGTTTTGAATATTCTTTTTTGTTCGACGTCAGTCATATTTCGCTCACTAAAAAAGGGGCTGTTCAGAGTTATGAAATTAGCACAAAAAGAGAGGAAACAAAACAGACATTTCTGTTTACATGAGTTTTATATGACTAATTCGTTTGAATTTTGACTTGAAACTACAGAACTGAACCTTATGTAGGTCATTAAGTTAATCAATAAGCCAGCAAAAAAGATAGCTGCTCAGCTTAATAAGCTTAGAAATATATGCGTAGTTACTAAAACCTAACCATAGCGACTAAAAATGTGACTAAAAACCAACTCTTTGATGATCGTAGTAGCCAGCTGATGAAAGTGCTGGTTGAATCCTACATAAGCGATGGCTTACCTGTGGGCTCTAAAGCACTAGTTGAATCATCTGGTTTGAAAGTCAGTCCGGCAACAGTACGCAATGTGATGTCTGATTTAGAAAAAATGGGGCTTATCCATGCACCACATACCTCTGCCGGGCGAATACCTACAGTACAGGGGTATCGATTATTTGTTGATTCATTACTCTCGGTTAAACAACCGGATCAAGCACTGCTCAAGCAAGTGGCTTCGCACATCAAAGACAGTGATGAACAAAGTAAGATATTAGAAAATGCGACAGATACCTTGTCTGGAATGACGCAGATGGCCGGACTGCTTGTTTTGCCGAAGAAAGAACTGGTTGCTTTAATTCAAGTGGAATTTATACCGCTGTCAAATAAACGTATTCTGGCTATTCTGGTACAAAGCGATAATGAAGTTCAGAATCGGGTATTGCAAGTTGAGCGCGACTTTTCACCCGCCCAACTGCAGCAAATGAGTAATTATCTCAATACTTTTTTAGCAGGTAAATCCATTAAAGACGTTTGTCAGACATTATTACAGGAAATGGACAATACGCGAGAGAAAATGAATGACATGATGCGCTCTGCTATACAGATGGCAAGCCATGCTTTTGCCGAACATCATGAAGATCGGGATGATTTTATGATCAGTGGCGAAACCAATCTGATGCAATATAATGATATCTCTGATATGGACAAGATGCGGCAGTTATTTGAAGCCTTTCATGAGAAGCAGCATATTCTGAGTTTGCTCAATCAGGTCAGTGATGCTGATGGAGTCAAACTCTTTATCGGGCAAGAATCAGGCTATGGTCCATTAGATGATTGTTCAGTCGTTGCAGCTCCTTATAAGATTGAAGGACAAAGCATGGGTGTACTGGGTGTGATTGGCCCGACACGCATGGCATATGACAAAGTGATTCCTATCGTTGATTTAACTGCAAAATTACTCTCCTCAGCCTTGAATCATGAAAATTAATCCCTATTTAGAGTGTGTTAATTACCTTTATTCAATTTAAACGGCCATAAGCTAAGCCAACATAGAAATAATCAGGATTTTATAATGTCAGATGAACAAAAAGCCGACGAGCAAGTGCAGGAAGAAGAAATAAAGGCTCAGGCCTCAGAAGATACTAATAATAAAGATGTTGATTCGAATGAAGAAGTCGTTGATGAACTGGCGGCTTTAGAAGCAGAGGAACTAATTGCCCGTATTAAGCAGGTTCAGGCTAAAGCTGATGAAAACTGGGATGTTGCCCTGCGTACAAAAGCTGAGATGGAAAATGTCCGTCGTCGTACTGAAAAAGAAGTGACCAATGCCAGAAAATTTGGTATTGAAAAAATGATCAATGAGATCTTGCCCGTCAAAGATTCTATGGAGCTGGGCTTGAAAGCCGCTATTGATATGGATATTGAAGACGAATCAGTGCATAAAATTCGTGAAGGCATGGAGCTGACCTTGAAAATGATGGTGGATGCCTTAACTAAAATAGGTATCACAGAAATAGCACCAGAAGATGGTGATGCATTTAGTGCTGAATTTCATCAGGCGATGTCTATGCAGGAAATTCCAGGCAAAAAATCAAATACGATTGTCGCTGTGATGCAGAAAGGCTATTTGCTCAATGAGCGTCTTATCCGTCCTGCCATGGTGATGGTTGCAAAGTAGTTATTAAATTTAATAAAGGGATTCTTCTATTAGAGAATAACCCCTTGAAAAGTGTGAATATAACCCCACTTTAGAAACATACATTTAAGAACATTAAGAAAGAATTATTTTAGGAGAAAACAATGGGTAAGATTATCGGTATTGATTTGGGCACAACCAATTCATGTGTGGCCGTTATGGATGGCGATAAGCCAAAAGTAATAGAAAATGCGGAAGGGGATCGTACAACACCTTCTATTGTTGCTTATACTGATGATGAAGTATTAGTAGGCCAACCCGCAAAACGTCAGGCAGTAACCAACCCAGCTAATACCATCTATGCAGTTAAACGTTTAATTGGTCGTACTTTTAGCGAAGACGCAGTACAAAAAGATATCGATTTAGTGCCTTACAAAATTGTTAAAGCGGATAATGGTGATGCCTGGGTTGAAGCGCATGGTACTAAAATGGCGCCACCTGAAGTATCTGCAAAAATCCTGGCAAAAATGAAAAAAACCGCTGAAGACTATCTTGGTGAAACAGTGACTGAAGCGGTTATTACCGTACCTGCTTATTTCAATGATTCTCAACGTCAGGCAACAAAAGATGCGGGTAAAATCGCTGGTCTGACAGTAAAACGCATTATTAATGAGCCAACAGCAGCAGCACTGGCTTATGGCATGGACAAATCTAAAGGTGATGCCACTATTGCTGTGTTTGACTTAGGTGGTGGTACTTTTGACATATCTATCATTGAAATCGCTGAAATTGATGGCGAATACCAGTTTGAAGTGTTATCAACCAATGGTGATACATTCCTGGGTGTTGAAGAATTTTATATGCGCCTGAATTATTATCTTGCTGATGAATTCAAGAAAGATCAGGGTATGGATTTGCGTGGCGATCCACTGGCAATGCAGCGTTTAAAAGAAGGTGCAGAAAAAGCCAAGATTGAATTATCTTCAACCATGCAGACAGATGTCAACCTGCCTTATATTACTGCAGATGCCTCTGGTCCCAAGCACTTAAACGTTAAAATAACTCGTGCCAAGTTAGAATCATTAGTTGAAGGTTTAATTAAACGTACGATTGATCCATGTCGTACAGCGATTAACGATGCTGGTTTATCTGTCGGTGATATTGATGATGTGATTCTGGTCGGTGGTCAGATTCGTATGCCTAAAGTTCAGGAAGAAGTACAAGCCTTCTTTGGTAAAGAGCCTCGTAAAGATGTTAACCCTGATGAAGCGGTTGCTGTGGGTGCTGCTATTCAAGGTGGTGTATTAGGCGGTGAAGTCAAAGACGTTCTATTATTAGACGTAACACCATTATCTCTGGGTATTGAGACTGCTGGTGGTGTCATGACCAAGCTGGTTGAAAAAAATACAACGATTCCAACCAAGGCTTCTCAGGTCTTTACCACTGCAGATGATAACCAGACTGCGGTAACTGTTCATGTGCTACAGGGTGAACGTGAGATTGCTTCTGGTAATAAATCTCTTGGTCGTTTTGACTTATCTGATATTCCACCAGCACAACGTGGTACACCGCAGATTGAAGTGTCATTTGACCTTGATGCTAACGGCATTTTACATGTATCAGCAAAAGACAAGGCAACAGGTAAAGAACAGTCTATTATCATTAAAGCATCAAGTGGTTTATCTGATGATGAAGTTGAACGTATGGTTCAGGATGCTGAGTCTCATGCAGAAGATGATAAGAAATTCCATGAACTGGTTACCGTTCGCAATACAGCTGAAAACATGATTCATGCTACCAAGAAATCCATGGAAGACATGGGTGACAAGCTTGAAGAAGGTGAAAAAACATCCATTGAAGCAGCGATTAAAGATCTGGAAGAATCACTCAAGGGTGAAGATAAAGATGATATCGAAGCAAAAACCAAGGTATTAACAGATGCTTCTGCCAAGATGGCTGAACGTATGTATGCTAACCAGGGTGGTGATGCAGCAGGTGCGTCTGGTGGTGCCGCTGAAAATACTGCAGATGATGACGTGGTCGATGCGGAATTTGAAGAAGTGGATGACTCTAAAAAGTAGGTTGATACTTAACTATTTTTTGTTATCCCACAGAAACACAGGATAGAGAAAACTCTGCCCTGTGTTTTCCTGTTTTATGGCTTTGTTAAAAAGAAAACCAATAAAAGTTAAAAATTATGTCCAAAAGAGATTTTTACGAAGTACTCGGCGTTGACAAAACTGCCAGTGATGCAGAGCTGAAAAAAGCCTATCGTCGTCTGGCAATGAAGCATCATCCGGATCGAAATCCTGATAATGCTGACGCCGAGGCACATTTTAAAGAAGCCAAAGAAGCCTATGAAGTGCTCTCCAATGCACAAAAGCGTCAGGCTTATGACCAGTTTGGTCATGCCGGCGTCGATCAAAGTGCCGGCATGGGCGGTGGCCATGGAGGTAACTTCAATGATATCTTTGGTGACGTATTTGGCGACATCTTTGGTGGTGCTGGCGGTGGTGGACGACGCGGCGGTGAACGGGTTTTTCGCGGTGCCGATCTGCAATACAATCTGGAACTCAGTCTTGAAGAAGCCGTACATGGTAAATCAGTAAAAATCCGCATACCTACCATGGTGCTATGTAACAAATGTGATGGCAGCGGAGCCAAAAAAGGCTCCAAAGCAGATACTTGCGGTACCTGTCAGGGTGTTGGACAAGTACGTATGCAGCAGGGCTTTTTCTCTTTACAACAAACCTGTCCCACCTGTCACGGCAGTGGTAAAGTGATTAAAGATCCTTGCGATGCCTGTCATGGTGAAGGACGTATTCAAGAGCATAAGACACTTTCTGTTAAAGTGCCTGCAGGAGTTGACACTGGTGACCGGATTCGTCTCTCTAATGAAGGTGAAGCCGGACAAAATGGAGGCCCTTCAGGTGATCTTTATGTGCATGTTAATGTTAAACCGCACAATATTTTTACTCGTGAAGGCAGTGACTTATTTTGCGAAGTACCCATTAATATCACTACAGCTGCATTAGGCGGAACATTAGATGTGCCGACATTAGACGGCCGCATCAGTCTTAAAATCCCGGCAGAAACACAAACGGGAAAAATGTTCCGTATGCGTAACAAGGGTGTTAAATCAGTACGTGGTGGACTACAGGGTGATTTACTATGTCGCATTATTGTTGAAACACCCGTTAAACTTGATGCAAAACAAAAAGAACTGCTTCAAGAATTTCAGGAAACACTGGAAAAAGGCGGTAAAAGTCATAGTCCTAAAGCTCATGGCTGGCTGGATGGCGTGAAAAAATTCTTTGATGATATGAAACAGAATATCGGTTCATAAGCAATTACAAGCATAGTTAAAGCTCAAAGGCGTAAAGAACAGATGATCTTTACGCCTTTGTCGTTTAATATGGCATTAATTAATAAGGGACTACTCTTTTATCCTTAAGAAAAACAAGGGTATAAGTGAAGGGTGGGGATAAATAGAGGAAGTTAAGGAAGGTCTATGAAAATTAATCACATACTAAAAAACTATTTTAAAACATTAGCAAATGCACTACCAAAAAAAAATTTACCCAGTAAATCCCGTCGCTTAGCCTTATCAAAGTTACTGGCAACGGGCGGTGCAGTGGCTTTGGGTGCTTCTGCAAGCACAGCGAATGCACATAAAATTGACAGTGCTGAGGAAAAAGAAGAACGTTTTCCTGGTGATCCTCCAGAACATTTTATTGTCTATCAGCTCAATGAATCTGAGCATGAATACCACCAGCATGTATTAAATTCTGTGGGTGCTATGATTGGCCGATATGAAGACAATATTGACATCGTTGTTGCCTGTTTTGGCAAGGGGATACATGTGCTCGCTAAAGAGCCTGGACGTCCGGTACATGCGTCTATTAAAGAAAAAGTAAAAAGTCTTGCCGGACAGGGTGTTAAATTTCATGCCTGCGGCCGTACCTTAAAGTCCATGAACTGGACTGATAAAGATATGCTTCCTTTTGCCAAAATGGTTGATGTGGGTGTAGCGGATATTATGGAATTACAAGAACAAAACTATGCTTACTTCTCCTGGTAATGAACTCTGCTAATTCTTTTTATAATACCATCTCTTCGATAAATAATAGTGAATTAACGAGAAACAAATGACAAACATTTTGATCACCGGTGCTGCCGGACGTATGGGAAGAAACCTGATCACCGCTGTTGATGAAGCTGAAGGTGCCAGCCTGACGGCGGCCACTGAACGTCAGGGCAGCAGTATGGTTGGTGTTGATGCAGGAGAACTGGCCGGTCTGGAAAAAAATAACGTCGCTCTGATTGATGACATCAATAATGCCCTGGATCAGTTTGATGTATGTATTGATTTCACCGCACCCGCTGTCACCATTGAAAATATCAAAGCCTGCCGTGCGGCGGGTCGAAAAATGGTTATTGGTACCACCGGTTTTACTGATGAGCAAAAGCAAGTCATTCAGGATGCAGCACAGGATATAGCCATTGTTTTTGCACCCAATATGAGTGTCGGTGTGAACCTGACCTTCAAATTATTGGATATAGCCGCTCGTGTTTTAGGTGATACAGTTGATATTGAAGTCATCGAAGCACATCATCGCCACAAAGTTGATGCCCCTTCAGGAACAGCACTTCGTATGGGTGAAGTGGTTGCTGATGCTTTAGGTCGTGATTTAAAAGACTGTGCAGTTTATGGCCGTGAAGGACAAACCGGTGAACGTGACAGACAAACCATTGGTTTTGAAACTATTCGAGCCGGTGATATTGTTGGTGAACACACGGTTATGTTTGCTGACATTGGTGAACGGGTCGAGATCACTCACAAAGCTTCAAGCCGTATGACTTTTGCCAATGGTGCTGTGCGTGCTGCACAATGGCTCAACGATCATGATAAAGGCTTATTTGATATGCAGGATGTTTTGGGCTTAAGAGACTAAATCTTTATTTCTGCGACCCTAATATCAACTTACTGCAGAAAAACGTGCTGAACCCAAATAGTTCGTTTTTCTGAGTAAGTATCCTTTTATTCGATAGGTATCTTTCAAGCTAAATTTTTGCTCCTGAACCTGCATTAACAACAGTTCCCTGCTAACTCAATATATTCTAAAAGTAATATCAATTTATTCTATCCGACTTTCATTACCTGTTATATTAATTAAAATTTTGCTCCAAAATTACATATAGGGGAATAAATTCGTCCCTACAATAAATAGCAAAAAATAAGTTTTTTTAATTATTTTATTGGGGTAATGAAAGTCGGTTCTAGTACTAATAATTTAGGTTTAAGAAAATACGCTAGTCAGTTTGACATATAGTTAAAAAATATGGGAAAAATATTTATTAAAGAATTATATTAACCTGCCGATTAAAACAATAATAAAAGATTTAGCTGTATTACTTCATTTATCAAATGAAATAGACTTATCTAAGTCAAAAACCAAAGGATCAGTATGACTATTAAATTTAAACTGTTGCTTATTTCTGGCGGCATTGCGATAGCAATGCTGCTTTCTATCGCTTCTATGTACTGGTCAGTCAATACGATAAACAGCCTGACTAAAACTCAAAATATTAATCATCAATTATTATCTGATATGCTGATGCTCAGACGTAATGAAAAGGATTTCTTACTTAGAAATGATCTCAAATACCTGGACAAGTATAATAAAAATTTTATTATCATGCAGGAGAACATCTCTCAACTAAGCGTATTACTCAATAGTAATTGTTGTGGTCTAATAGAACTGGATACTTTAATAAGAGATAATAACTATCAATTATTGAGGTGTCAAAATGGGACAGAAACGAACATAC
>JAHXIM010000029.1 GCA_025655635.1 gamma proteobacterium symbiont of Lucinoma myriamae
TATAACATTTCTGGTCGATCTAGTCACTCAAAAATAGGGATAATTCCTTACATTTCAAATAGATAATATGTTTTTCAGGGCTGACTAATTAAGATTACTCGCATCATAACCCGCAAGTCCTAATAATTGATTACGTATTTTAGTATGAGTTTCACTTTGATGAGTGGTATTAATGACTGCAATTTTAGCTTCATATTCCGCACGTAATGCATCTAACTCTGCCTGATGTTCTGAACTCAGGCGTTCGGCAACACATTGTTCAACGTAATCATTAAAAGGTGTTTCTATTCCAGCTAATTCCTGCAAGGTACGCCAGACACTGTGTTGTTCACCAACCATTGCGGCAAAGTCTCTGCTAATAGCAATTTTTTCATCCGACAGCTTAATAAAAGGTGTTTTTTTATTTTTTTCAGCAGCTGTCAGCTGCAGCCAGTCAGTCAATTCAACAGGTGAAACGGCATTGGCGGCAAGCTGTGAGAAATGAGACTGAAAACGTTTTTCATTAATTGCCCAGTGCACCGGGTTTAACTCTGTTTGCAATGATGAGTCAGCGCTCTTTTGCACAATCACTTCATGTAAAGAAATACGAGTTCCAAAAACACCCTCATCCTGAGGATTGTACTGGAACATTGGGTACATGCCGCTTTGAACGGCCAGTTGCGCCTGTCTGATGGTATGCTCTGGTGCAAAACCATGTCGTTGTGGACTGGGGGTATGAACGCAAAGCAGACCAGCACTATTATTAGTCAATAACTGCTGAACACTTTGTTGAAAATGATTATTATCGGCAATGGAGGTTTGTGCCACATACGCATTTTGCTGTGACATGGCCATCATAGCCAGATTATTGCGTGAGTCCTGACGGTAATTTAATCGATATTCCTGTAAAGCATCAGTTGTCAGGCCACTATCCAGTTCATTAAAAATAACAATTTTTATAGGATAAGATGAATTGAGTAATAAGGCGATCTGGGCAAAGCCATGTGCACCTAACAAATCATCGCCGCCAACTAAAAATAAAGGCGGACAAAGTTGTTGCTCAGCAGCGCTTAGATCCTGCCAGTCTAAATGTTCTAATTTTTCCGTTGCTTTTGCATAACGAGAATCAACGCAGGCCTTTGCCTGACGCATAACACTCACAGCAGATAAAACATCCGTAATTTGTCCCTGTATAAGACCCGCAGCTACTTGAGCACTCTCACCGGTCACATCAATATTAACAGGCACATGAAATGGATTGTGAGGGAAGGTTCCGGCCCAGCTGGAAATTGAACTGGAGGTAATACATAAACTATAGCGGGCACGACCAATGCCGTAAAACCCTTCTGACATTTTCCAGTGCAGCTCATTGATCTTTAATACCAGAGTCACTAACTGATGTGTTCTAAGCGCATCAATGGAGGTCGTATCCATGACTTGCTTGTTTTGCTCTAATAAAGTATTCAGATCAACCTGGCGGGTTTTCACATCGGATAATTTTTCTGCCAGATGTGCTAAATTATCAGTTGGTAATGCCTCTGACAAACTGCTGTTTATTTCGTTTTTCAGTTCTTCTCTCAAGCGTCCCAACTCGGCAATAAACTGATGTAATAAAGGCTGTTGATGATACTCTGTGGCACTCAATAAGTGTCTCATGGCAATTTTTTCGCCTGAGGCTAATTCACCCTGATCACCACCAGATAATGAAAATGCATTATGACGAGACAACATTAAAGCACTGCCTGCATCCATTATCTGTTCCTGAAGAAGACGTTCAATGGTTGCCGAAGCGGTATCCGGTGTTTTTTGCCAAATTTTCCATTGTTTTTTATAGGACTGTTCGACAGACTCACGACTCACTTGTGAAACTTCATCTTCATCGTCACCTTCAGCCTCATTCTTCTTTTCCAGGTATGAATTACTTAAGGCCGCACTCTTAATAGTATCAGTATCATCACTTTGAGCATCATTTTGTGCCGCACAAAGTTCCACACAGAGACCACAGGCTTTACAACTATTAGGATTGATCACCAGGCTGAGAAGTTCACCTGAATCATTTTGTTGTTTTTCTTGTGAATAAAATAATAAATCGCTGGCAACAACAGGTAAATCAGCGATAGCAGAGTGGGCCTTTTTAAAGTCTGTCTCAATACTCTGCATGCGTTCTTCAGGCATACCTGATTTTTCTTTAAACCAGTCAAAGGCATCACTAAGCAGCTCACCACTATTTTTTACTTCAATTTCATTCTTACGACAACGTTTAGCAATTTGAGAAGCTAATTTTCCTGACACCGAACGTAAGGCATCGGCTCCTGATAGTTTTATACCTGTTTCAATTAAATCTTTAGGAGTGAGAGCTACCGCAGCAATAGCACTTTCAGGACAATTTGACCAACACTCTCCACAGGCGGTACACGCTTGCGGATTAAAGGCAGGGATGACTGCTTTTGCATTGATTGTCGCTCCTTCAAGCGCATGACGATATTGACTCATATCATTAAAGGCAGCACTGAGAGAAGGTATGGTACCTGTCGCCAGATAAGGATCAGCAGTTAATTGATCAGCTTCACCCTTTTGCTGTAATACGCCAACCTGGTCCCAAAAACGAGGTAAACTATCATAAGTTTCAGTGGACTGCCCCATATTTTTAACTATTTCAGGTGTTTCGGAAAGAATACCAATATTATTGGCATCTGAATTTCTGCAAAGACGAATTAATTGTTGTTCTGCCTGATATGGCAGCAGACTTTCCGTGGCGTCTTCTGTTGCGCCTTCTGTTGCCAAGAGGAATGTCTCTTTAAACGCTTCTTCCCTTTGTGAACTGCTATTATCAACACCCGTTAATAATGATTCTCTAAGAGAAATAATTTTTCTGGATTTCAGATTAATTTTCTTATTATTAACCAGTACGGCAATCAGTGTTGCCAGCATTTTTTCCCAAAGAACCTCTTGAGAAACATCAAGACTGTCGGCATCAACTTTATACAGTGTTAGATTTTTTTCTTTAATTAATTTCAGACTTTCATCAATAACCGATCGGCTGCTGTCACTAAAAGCCAGGGAGTCATTAAAAATCAGGACACCATTATTATTTAACTTTTTACACGCTGACAATAATGCTTTTGCGTCGGCAGACAGCAGCATAAAAAAATCAACCAGACTGGAATCACCAATTGCATAAGGTGCTTCTGACTGAGTAATGTAATCGGTTTGGCGTTTTGACCACTGTTCCCATGAAGATGCAATAGAGCTGCGTATAAAACCATCCTTAAGTTTGTATATATAAGCGGATAAATCCATGACATAGGAAAGTGCTGAATGGCTGTTTACAATATAACTTATAGCAAAACTAATAGAAGAAGTTGCTTCTGAGCACAAGGCAAAGTGTTTGTCCTTAGCATTAATTCCCAGCTCACTTATTTGCGGATAATAACGTTCCAGGGTATCCAGCATAACCTGTCGCTTGGGATGATATTCTTTAGTTTTACTACGCGCATTTTGTACATCATAAGAAACAAAAGGAATACCTAAATACTTTCCAGTAGAAGTTTTATTTTCTGCATGCGTTTTTATGCTATCTATTTTTATGCCTGATAAGAGTGCCCATAAATCTGAGATATTCAGAACACTGCCGCCCAAACCATAAATAACCGAGCGTAATTCAGGCATATCATTTTTTTGCACAGAGTGCATCTTTTGTTGAGCATTTTTATGAAATGCAGCTCGAAGTTCGCGCATTAATGGCGCATCATCAGCCAGAGACACATTCAACCGTTCCAGTACAACTAACTGTTGAGTGCTCGTTTTATTATTAGTGATGACTTCAAGCAAAGCAGATGAATCAAAAGGTCTTAAGACATGCAGACCAATGACCCCCAGATTAATTCTTTCACTTTTATTGAGTGTTTTTAAATACTGACTAAACGCGTTAAGCGTTTCTATGGCACTGCCCTGAGCTACAACAATAACATCTGCTTTTTTAAGCCCATAGGTTGAAATAAAAGAATATTGACGGCCGGTTAATTGCCTATATTGAGCAAAGGCCTGCTCCAGAGTCGGCTGTACCAAATCATCAAAATAAGTTTCTCTGGCAGCACTGCCTAAAGCAAATAAAGCCGGCTCCTGCATTGCACCCTGCAGCACAGGTTTGTCCAGATCATGCCAATTATGTACCCGCTGTCTTTGTTCTGAAAATAATTGTTTTTGCGCAATCGATGGCGTTTTAATCATTTCATCAGCACGACCAATAAACTGCTTAACCAGTTCCGCTGAAGGTAAGCGTACATCTTGTGCGGCTAAGGCTGTTTCTATGCCGTCAATAACCACTAGCGCAGGAGTTAAAGTAATTTCGGCAACATGACGGGCAATCAATGTAAAATCAACGGCTTCCTGGACATTAGAAGCAAATAAAACAAAACAACCACTATCCATTGCCAGATGAACCGCATCATGACCACTACCGGTACTGGTTGCCTGCATGGCTGATAAACGATTATCAAGATGAATCACCAGTGGTAAATGACGGCCCACTGCAGTTTGTAATAAATCCTGACAAGCAGATAAATCCTGAGCCGAAAGAAACACAGTACTTCGATGACCAGATAGTGTCACGCCAATTGCCGATGCCAGAGCACCACGGGGTGAATCTGCCTGCTGCACACTGAGTTGTTCACCAAACAGATTTGTCGAAACTCGCTGCTGCTCGGACAACCAGGCAAGAGGCGCACCTTGTTCCAAAAAGCCGCCGCCCATAGCCGCCACCTCAGTAATACAGGCTTCAGTGACTGCAATAGCAGTGTTGCCATCCAGTACAGTTTCAATACCATCAGCTAATAGCCCGGCAAGCTCAGGCGAACCAAATAGTTGGCGATATAGGCGAATTGCAGTTTCAGTAAGATTTAGCATAAATAATTCGTTTTATTAGGTAGCATTGAGATTAAAATTTATATTAAGTGTTAACGGTTTAATTGTGAATAACGATCTTTTTCATCAGCCTGATCAGCAAACTGATTCACTTCAAGCCATTGAATAGCATTGGTCGGACAACGCTCAATCGCTTTTTTAGTACTGTTATCCGTAGTAAAAAGTCCTGATGCATAATCCACCACAGGCAGTTCATTGACCATCTCGATTAATCCCGGTGGTGCATCGGCCACACATTTGCCACAGGCATCACAACCGGCACTGCATAATGCTGCAACTGACTCCCCTTCTAAGGGAATATTACATTGCACATAAAGCTGCTGTGCCATTGGGCGCAATTCGAATAGATCTTTTGGACAGATATCAACACAGTCTGCGCAGGCTGTACAGTTTTCAGCATCAACAACCGGCAGACCATTATCATTCATGTGGATCACATCAAAGGTACAGGCTACTTCACAATCTCCTAAACCCAGACACCCCCAGGAACAACCTTTACCACCACCAGAAATAACCGCCGCGGCACGACAGCCTTCAAATCCCTGATACTCAGCAACTTGAAAAGCCTGTCCCTTACCGCCGGCACATTTCAAACGGGCAACAATTTTTTCCTGTTCTCCGGCATCAACACCTAGAAATTCGGATAATCCATCAATATCATCTTCCGAAGCCACGGTACAGCCACTTGGATTAACGTCACCTGCTACTAATTTAATAGCAAAAGGTAAACAGCCGGGTTCACCGCAGGCACCACAGTTGGTACCCGGTAATAACTCTTCTGTTTGAGCAATTCTGGGGTCTTCATCAACCTTCAGATAATGATAGGCAACCGCAAGAATAAGACCGAAAAGCAGTCCCAGACTGGTCATAATAACGGGTGCAGTTAAAAAGTCTAAAATAGTCATTTATAAATAATCACAGCTAAATCAATACTTAAAAAGAATTATAGGGAGCTGCCCGCTCCATCAGATCTTCAAGATCAGCTTCACTTTCATTCCCTTCACTACCAGGCCATGGCTTTCCAGGATGAATACAATTGGATGGACAAATCTCTGCAGCCTCAACCATTTGCAGATAAGTTCCCGCACTCAAGTCGGCAATAATAGCCTGATTGGTATCGTTATAAACAAACATCAGGGGATTCATATCTGTACAATCATTGCAGGTGGTACATAATGGTGAATCAATCCAGGCATCATCAAAGGTCTCGATTTGTTCTTCGACTTCTTCTGCAGGCTGTTCTTCTGTCTGTTCAGCAGGAGCCTCTGCCTGAGTAACACCTGCAGTATCCGCTGCAGGTGTAATATTTCTCATTGGTGCACCAGAACCACTTAAATCCATACCCAGCAGCATATCCGTTAAACGACTCATCACATTAGCCGCAGCTTCTGTTTTAACCCGCTCTAACTCAGCTGTAAATTCAGCTTTTGCCTGAGCAATCTGACTGGCGATTTCTTCATCTGCTTCCGCATGAATGCGTATCTCGGCATCTTCAATATAGCGACTGCGAATGCCTGCCATTTCCTGTAAGGAGTGCCAGAAATTCAATCTATCCCGGCAGGCATGAATCAAGGCTCTGGAAACTGCCAGTTGACGCAATTCATTTTCCTGATTGACAGCCCAGATATAAGGCACAAGGTTATCCACTTCATCAACAGGTAAGGCAAGATAATCCGCTACCGGTACTAAATCTTCTGATTCACATTGAGCAGGAATTAGTGAAAAATGATAATGCAGTCTGGGGATCAGTAAGGCATAATCAGCGTAAGTAAAATCAAGCTCTATTTCACTCACCTCACCCTGTGCATTTCTAAAAGTAAAAGGCTGTGTCGGCCAGTCTCTTTCGGGCTGCGGATTACCGGAAAAATCCATACGCTCAGACGCTGAGTCACCTGCCCCCGGATCCACTGAAAAAAATGGATGAGCACGCCCTTCCAGCGCCGCACCGGCTACTAACCAGGCATTTAAACCTGACTCCTCACCCACTTCACATAAGCCGACATTAATTAAGTGTAAGCTAGTCCGTGTCGCATTGAGGGACATATCAAAATTTGATAATAACTGCTGGTGACGTGCTGCTGAGCATTGCGTCACAACTGCCTGGCGATGACTGATACCCAGATAACCCAATTCTGTACGATAGTTACGGAAAGGATCTTCATCAGCTTTAGCTCCAGGATTATTATGTGCCTGAACCCGAACAAAGATATTAACTGGTCGGCCGGAATTAAGCAGATGAGAAAAAGACACCATACTTTCATCAACCAGACGATTAGCCGCTTCTAAAACAATAACCGACGGTACCAGAATCAGTTCCCTTTTTGAAAACGATTCCCAGCTGAAGTTATCAAACCAGGGCTCATGTATGTTGTCATCATAAAGGTTGTCAATTTCAAGTTTGGCTATTCGAGCAGCAGCAAATACTTCTGCTAACTCCTGGGCTTCCTGATCAAAAATTTCTGTTGACCTAAAACAAGGATCGGCATGATGCTCACTGGTAAAACTCTGACTTTCATTTAACCAGGAATTGTCTAAGGCGTCATTGGCATGCACAATATGAATAAGAATTTCTTTTTCTTTAAACTTTTGCAGTACCCGTAAAGCTTCTTCAATACGCTGACGTCGGCTTGCTGAAAGAGAAATTGAACCTTTACTACTTTGCTGCACAATCTTGGATAAAGAATCAGTATTAAAGAACTGACTGGAACTAATGTTTGATTTTAAAGCATCCGCTGAGTGTGCATCTTCCTGCTTGGCATCATCAACATCCAGTAAAAGCTGAAGACTCTTAATATATTGTTCAGTTTCCTGTTTAAACAGAGACATTTGTGGTAATGCCTGATTACGGATCAGATGCATTAATAAATGCAGCGCAGGAAAACGTCCATAACCTAAAATAAGACCATCATCAGGCACATTATCAAGTAACTTATCAATATCGGACTGCAGGCGTTGCTGGTTTTCACCATCAAACTGAAGGTGTTCATTTAATTTCTGACAGGCTTGTTCAAGCAAAGGCTTAATTAAAGTCGGCCCTTCTATTTTTCGTGTCACATCTCTAAGATTACGTTCAACCCAGGGAATATTATCCTTTAACAGAATCGCACTGTCCTGGTTAGGCGCAAACATTGCTATTCTTTCATGCAAAAACTCAGGTAAAGGTTTCGCTAATGAAAGACTGATGCTGTTAGTCGCATCACAAGGACATAAATATAAGGGATAATCATAACGCAATTGCGATGTATCACGATAGGCCGAAAGCAAGGCCGGTAAATAATCACCATTTAGGGTTTCTAATTGATCTGCTACTGCAGGATTTCCCAAATGAAAATGACGCAGGACATGCATAATCTCTTGAGAACCTTGTTGTAAACCATTAGGTTGTAAACCATCAGGCTGTGAGCCATCAGTTTCTGTCTCTGAACCGGATAATTGTGCTGCTATAAGTCCGGGTAATGTTTGTTTGTTTATATTTAATGTCATAATTTAATGTCAGAGTATGAGTATTAGTAAGTGTTTAATCTGTAGAGTGGGCACTGCCCACCAGAATCTGCTGCTATAGCTAACTGGTGGGCAGTGCCCACCCTACAACTAGATAGAAAACTTATCAAAAGCGGCATTTAATCCTGCTGCTTTTTCTTCATTGGTCATACCAAGACCCTGACTTGAATGATCTTCATAGACGATTGCATCAGTATCTTTATATAATATGCCTAAAGGTATATTTTCTTCATCCCTTGCATACTTCATAGCGCCTAACCAATCACCTGGGTCATGCTCCACCACATTTGAAAACAAACGCTTAACATTATCATCAATAGTGATACCGTCAGTATGTTCCAATAAAGTAAACTTATCAGGATTTTCCTGTAATGGCTTAGTAAATTCTTCTGAAAACACAGGGCAACGCTGCAGTACGCGCACAAAGCTGGTACCTCGATGCTGATGTGCCGCTTTAATGGTTTCATATAACAGGGGTGGATTCCAGTCAACTACTTGCGCCACAAAAGAAACGTTAGTAATACCCAAAGTAATCGTTAATGGATTCAGGGGTGGTAATATAGCCCCATATGGATGGGTGTTAGTTTTTGTACCCTGCCTGGTCGTTGGCGATGTTTGTTTTTTGGTCAGGCCATAAATACCATTATCAAAAACCAGAATCACCATATCCATATTAAGATGCAAGGCATGCAGCCATGGACCGGCACCAATAGAGAAACAATCGCCATCACCAGTAGCAACCCAGACATCCAAATCAGGGCGACGTGATTTTATACCATTGGCAACCGGTAGAGCACGACCATGCAGACCATGAAAACCATAAGTACCCATATAATGTGGCATACGACTGGAACAGCCGATTCCTGACACAGCAACACTATTTTCTGGCGGTACCTGTGCATCACGTAATACACGATGTACTGTATTTAAAATGGCAAAGTCACCACAACCGGAACACCAGCGAACATCACCGCCAGCGCCATAATCATCCAGTGTAAAATAACGTTCAAAAACTTCTAACGACCAATCTGCTTTAATACCAAACATAATATCTCCTTCCCGACGCTCTATTAGCGGTGTTATGCGTTAACAGCGTCAAGACGCTTACTAAGTTCTTCAATAACCATACCCGGCTGTAATGGATGCCCGTATACCACTGACCAACAATCGATATCAACAGCAAACTGAGCACGCAATACATTAGCAAGCTGTGCATAACGCCTGTTTTCACTGGTTATCATCGGTGCGTTGAGATCATCACTATAATTAATTTCAACGGTCATCACTTTTTTGTAGCGAGTGAACATCTCTTTTAAGCCGGGTTCCAATGGTGACATAAAGCGTAAATGAACACTGGCAATTTTTTTACCCTGTTCTCTGAGTACATTAATTGACTCTTCAATAGCACCAATGGTTGAACCCCAGGCAACGACTAACAAATCACCTTCTTCCTCTTGTGAAGCAACGCCATGAATAACCGGCGGTTTCAAGGTACTTTGTAATGCGGCAATTTTGCGACTACGATGTTGTGATGTGATCTGATTAGTTTCTGAATTATAAGAAACTTTACTGCGCTCTGTATGTGACAAACCGGTTAAAACATACATACCATCAGGTTGTCCGGGAATCGGTCTTTGTGATAAACCGGTTTTTTCATCCCAGTCATAAGCAGGAATATCTTTATTCCATTGCGACTGATCAACCGGATCGGAAAACCATTCTTCTTTTATTTCAGGACGTATCCATGGCTGTACACCCGTTGCCAGATTCGCATCGGTCAGCATAATCACCGGTGTTCTGAATTCTTCTGCTAATTTACGCGCCATAATGACAAATTCAAAACACTCTGGAATGGTTGCCGCCGCGATAACTATTTTTGGCGCATCACCGGGTTCACCATACAGTGAGGCTAATAGATCAGACTGCTCAACTTTGGTCGGCAAGCCGGTTGAGGGACCACCACGCTGCACATCAACAATCACCAGAGGAACTTCAGCCATAACCGCCAGGCCAATCATTTCTGTTTTTAATGCCATACCAGGACCGGAGGTAATGGTACATGCGGTTTTACCGGCAAATGAGGCACCGATAGCAAAACCAATAGCAGCAATTTCATCTTCTGCCTGATGTATAAAACCACCGACATCATGAAACACTTCAGCAGCATAGTGAGAAGCCGATGTTGCCGGAGTGATCGGATACATGGAAATCATTTCCATGCCTGCCGCCATAACACCTAAACCCACCGCAGTATTACCATTGGTCACAACAATATCTTTAAGAACTTCCTGTGAACCCTCATAGGGAGGAATGTCATAAAAATACTCAAGATTATCTTTGGCAAATTGATAGCCGGCATTGAATAAATCCTGATTAGGCTTAACAATTTTGTCGCCCTTATGTTTGAAGGTGTTGTAGATCTCATTAAGACCTAATTCAGCATCACGATTATAGATACGACAAAGCATACCTAAAACAAACATATTTTTACCCTTACGGGCATTGCTGACGATCTTAAGACATTGTTCTTCCATGGGAAGCTCATGAACTATTAGTCCATTTTTACGAAACTCATCAACAGCAAAGGCATATTCTTCACGAATTTTTTCTTGCGGATCGGTAGCCCATTTGTTTTCCAGAAGAACAATGGTACCTTCTTTATAAGCACCATTAGCAATACGGGCATAGAGTACCTGCTCATTAAAGCCGACAACCAGATCAGCTTCATTACCCATATTAGTCATAATTTTTGAACCAACACGAATACGATTACCACTTCCCCCTGCCGGAGTCCGTGCAGGCGGCTGGATTTCAGCTGGAATGATTTCTACAGTCCAGATGCCATTACCCATTTTTCCGCCAATGGCACCGAATGTCTGCCCACATTTCTGTGCGCCCTCACCCGAGTCACTTACAATTTCAACAATATGCTCTTCAAGCTGTTGTGGCTTTTGCTGAGCTTTAGTTACTTGATCATTCATCTTATCAGATTCCTGGTTCATAAATTTTTAAACTTTAAATAATTAAATCTTGTCGACTATTCTGTGTATGAATAGCTGTCTACTATGGTTTTAACTATGGCCTTAACGAGCTTTTATATTCATCGATAAAATGTATTAAAGAACTATCGACGACCTGCATTGCCCCGTTCAGTAAATGACAACGACCACTACCCGGTAAAATCTTACATAAATTTATCAATGATTCGAGGTCATACTCACTGGCTTGACCCGTATCAATTTTATTCAGTAATTGTGAAATATAAAAAGTACCTGTTTTACATGGCGGACATTGACCACAAGATGAGTGGGCATAGAAATTAACATATTCCGTGACACGCTTAACTATCCCCGTCCCTTCAGAAACGACAATCATTGCACCTGTTCCTAAACTGGAACCTCGCTCTTTTACAGATTCAAAATCCAGTGGTACATCAATATCTTTAGGTGTTAAAATTGTACTTGAAGCCCCTCCGGTAAATACCGCTTTAACCTTTTTATCAAGCAGCATACCGCCGCCATAATTAAATATAAGCTCCGATAATGGTGTACCCATTGGCAGCTCGTATACTCCCGGTTTTAACACATCACCACTGAGACAGTAAATTTTTGTACCGGCAGAATTGCCGTTACCTAAATCCTGATACCATTGTGCACCATTTCGTAAAATGTGAGACACATTGGCCAGAGTCTCAATATTGTTAATGAGTGTCGGACAACCATGAACACCGGATACTGCTGGAAAAGGCGGCTTACCTCTGGGGAAAGGAAAGTTACCTTCCACTGATTCAATAGCGGCAGTTTCCTCACCGCCAATATAATGACCGGAGCTTGCCATAACACGAATATTTAATGATGTTTCAAGTGCGGCTTCTATTTGCTCAAAAAAACGACTGGTTTGCCATTGTTCAACTGCTATGCGAATATTTTCTAATGACGTTTTTTGTTCTGGATTAATATAAAAAACAATTTTATTGATATTACTAGCCAGTGCCGTAATTAAAGCACCTTCAATCACTTGATTAGGGGAATGAGATAGTAAATAAGCATCTTTAAATGTGCCCGGCTCATCTTCATTACCATTACAAATAAGGTATTTATCAGAATTTGCAGCCTGCTCTGCAACAAACTGCCATTTTTTATAGGCTGGAAAGCCGCTGCCGCCTAAGCCACGCAGACCGGCTTGCTCAATTATTGCAATAATGCCTTTGGGATCAGATAAGGCATTTTCCAAACCTGTGCCGCCATTACCACTGAGCCATTCACTCAGGTTAGCCCCCTGAGAGTCCGGGTGCAATAACACATTATTCATTGGTCACATACTCCACAAAAAGTGGATGAGCTATTTCTTGCAGTGCTATTTTTAGCCGAATCAAATTGAGCATATTCTGGAAATAATAAGGGTGATTTACTCGTCATTGGCATATTATTCTGCATCA
The DNA here is from genome assembly GCA_025655635.1 of gamma proteobacterium symbiont of Lucinoma myriamae. Classification (GTDB taxonomy): domain Bacteria; phylum Pseudomonadota; class Gammaproteobacteria; order GRL18; family GRL18; genus GRL18. The sequence continues at coordinate 12,842 of JAHXIM010000029.1, forward strand.
GTTCACGACGTAAATTGCTGATATGATCAATAGTAATTTGTTTATGGCCTCTTGTTTTTCGGTCTTTAACAGCACGAGCACCGGCTCTTCTGCCAAAACTAATGATCTCTAATAAGGCATTACCCATTAGACGATTACGACCATGAATACCACCACTGACTTCACCGACGCAGTACAAACCGGCAATAGTAGAACGACCATTTTCATCAATCACCACACCGCCATTTTGATAATGCAGCGTTGGATAAATCAGCATTGGAGTCTGAGTAATATCAATCTTACTCTTTAAGCCCAGCTGTACGAGCTTGGGAAAACGTTTTTTTAAAATACCGGGCTTTCTTGCTTCCAGGCTGGGGGTATCTAACCATACGCCCTGCATGACGTTCTTGCCATCTGCAGAGTCACCGACAACTCCTCGACCTTCCTGGCATTCTCTGATAATGGCGGCGGCAACGATATCCCTTGGTTTAAGTTCATTAACAAAACGCTCACCCAGAGCATTAATAATAAACGCCCCCGAAGAGCGAAGACCTTCGGTAATTAATGTACCTGATAAGTGCTGTGGATAAGCAACCCCGGTAGGATGGTATTGAAAAGAATCCAAATCTCTGAGTTTGGCCCCCAGACGATAGGCTAACACCAGACCATCACCCGTTGCACCGAAGTGATTAGACGTTGGAAACTGATTTAAATGAATCCGGCCAATGCCTCCTGTGGCAATAATGACTGTTTTGGCTTTAATCTGCACATAGCGACATTCCTGCAGTGATGAAATAATGGCTCCGGCACAATGTCCTGACTCATTACTTAATAATTCAACTGCCGGACTATAATCCCATACATCAACATCACTATTTTTTACGGCTTCACGTAATACCCGCATCATTTCCAGGCCGGTATAATCGCGAAAATAAACCACACGATTAGCTGACGTACCGCCCGCTTTACGTGTTAACAAGTCACCAAATTCATTTAAGTCAAACTGCATTCCCTGCTGAATAAGCCAGCGTATGGTTTCCGGCCCATCCATGACCAGTTTTTTAATCAGTTTTTTATTACCGCTCTGGTGCCCTGCTTTAAAGGTGTCATTATAGTGTGATTGCGGTGTATCACCCTTTTCAATCGAAGCCTGTATGCCGCCTTCAGCCATTACCGTATTACTATCACCTAATTTTAGTTTGGTGGCCAAAATCACCTTGGCTCCAGCTTCTGCCGCCATTAACGCTGCAGCACAGCCGGCACCGCCACCGCCAATGACCAGAACATCCGTTTCTCGAATTCGTGTTCCGGCTAAATCAGCCGCATCAATACGAGAATCTGCCTGTAACACATCAGCAATCTGCTTGTGACATCGATCGCCTTTATTTGGGCCAACTTGTAATTCGGTAATGGTTTCATGACGATGATCCGGATGAAACTCTTTTAGCAGCTGTTTTTCATCTATAGATAATTCAACGGCAGGAAAACCTTCTAATGACTGTTTTTGTAAATGGTAGTTTCCCAAAGCCTGCTGATAAGAAATAGAACCACTCATGACTTTATTCTGGCTCATGACTGCTCCTCAATATCAACATCCAGTTGACCAGTGCGAATGGCTTCAAGCTGATTAATCAAATTTGACGGCCGGGTATGAAAATAACCGGTAACTCGACGGGCAAATAAACCGACATGATTGGGATCAATAAATTCCGGACAGCCGGTCATACACAGGTTGCACATCACACATTCGACAAATAATTCACCGGATTCACGAAAACGACCTTTGACTGCCAGCTCCACACCTGATTCAACATCAATTCCTTTAGGACAGGCCTTATTACAGCCATTACAATGACGGCATTTTTCTGCTTCTGGAAATATTTTGTGAAACTCAGTTTGTACGTCCCAGGAGGTATTTATTCTGGATAATTCATAGTTATGCTGGGGGGGTAGTTCAAATACCGAGAAGAAAACGTCCATTCCGTCTTCAATGAGCAACTGGCAGCCCAGCTCCATTTTGATTTCAGAGGAATCAGCACGACGAACCATAACACTGCAGGAGCCGCATACACCATCCAGACAACCCACACCTTTAACTCGAGGATAACCCGCATGCCACAATGCCTGAATGACAGACAAAGAATCAGGTGCAGTAATAGGCTGGCCATTAATGCTTAATGAGACTTCGTTTTCATTTTTTTTATTAGTTTGCTTATCGTTGAGATTATGGTTCATCAATAAATCGTAGTAATTAAGAGTCGTATAATATACCTAAAAAAAGCCCTAAAGTCACTAAGGTTTCATTTATATACACCTTTATTCAGGAGGAAAATTGCTATATTAATATCATTTTATACAGAATTTATCTTTCACGGCTTTTTTAATAATCAGGTACAGATAAAGACCAAGTTAAATGGTAGGAATCAGTAATTTCAAAGAGTCAATATCACTAAACAACATCAACTTTTAACCATTAGTTTTGTAAAAAATACACTAATCAGAGTCGCTTTTGTTTCAGCTCTTCTGTTCTTTCTTTAATATGAGCAACCGAAAGATTAAACGCTTTTAATTCTCTTTCGCTTAAATGAATTTCAACTATTTTTTCAATTCCATTACGTCCTAAAACCACAGGCACACCAACAAAAGCACCATCAACATCATATTCACCTTGCAGATAAACGGCACAAGGCAAGGTCTTATGCTCATCTCGAATAATGGCTTTAACAATTTGTATCACTGCCAACCCGGGCGCAAAATAAGCTGAGCCGGTTTTTAATAAATTAACAATCTCAGCTCCGCCATACTGTACTTTATGAATAATTACTTCAATACGCTCTCGTGACATGAGTTCTGCAATAGGTTGACCATTGACCTGACAATGATCTTCCAATGGCACCATAAGCTCTCCATGATCACCCAGTACCATTGTTGTCACTTCGCTGGCAGCGACGCTTAATTCTTTGGCGATAAAGTATTTAAAACGTCCACCATCAAGTATGCCGGCCATGCCAATAACACGATCTTTGCTAAAACCACTGGTTTCATAAGCCAGTTGTACCATTGTATTTATAGGATTAGTGACTACGATTAAAATACAATTTGGGGAATGTACAACAACTTGTTCTACTATTGACACCACTATATTGGCATTAATTTCAACTAAATCATCACGTGACATACCGGGCTTACGTGAAACACCTGCGGTAATTATAACAATATCTGAATCTGCAGTGTCTTTATAATCACCAGTACCGGTCACTACCATGTCATTACGAAAAAGTGCCATTGATTGTGTAATATCAAGGGCTTTACCTTTAGCCAGATCAGCATTTCGATCCAGTAATATGATATTTCCCAGTTCCAGTGTTGCAGCAGAAACAGCCGCATGAGCACCGACATTTCCAGCACCGATTATTGTAATTTTTTCCATTCACAAACCTTAAATTTCATAAATACTTCATCTGAATAACATCAGAAAAGCTGAATATTATGCACTGAAACAGCGGTAACAGCTATGCAATTAATTTAAGAAGAGCCTGCAAGTCATTAATAACATGACATATATCAATAAACTTAAGGAATACTCATTGGAAAATTACGGCTTAGCAATAAATTTTAACACCTGTTTTTTCTCTTGTGCTGTTAATGTCTTATACCCAATCAACTTGAAAATGCAGGATCGAACGTCTGAAAATTATCATTAATTCGAGTATCTAATGATTTTCCAATTTCAGGTAAA
>JAHXIM010000310.1 GCA_025655635.1 gamma proteobacterium symbiont of Lucinoma myriamae
GCTCCAGCCTAGAGAAAAACAGTTCAATTATGAGAAGTTTGGTGCTGGATATTATGTCGTTGCATGGGCTACTGCGTTTTTTAGGTTTATGTATTTTGTGTTCAGGTTTTGAATTGTTAGTTTTTGTCATCATGTATAGGTGCTCAATTTCTTTTTCCCTAAAGTTAAGCCCATCACAAACATTCATTTAGAATTTCTATTTCTGAACAGCAATATTTAATATATATTTTCTTTTATTCGACCAAGTTCCGTTTTGGCAAGAACTGGTGCTGTGAAATGGTGTTTAATCAGGTAAATAAAATGGGTAAAATATGATTATTTGCCGTTTGCTTGGCGAAGTAATTGACTGCTTTGATATGTGATACTACAAGAATGGGTGTTTATTGGCTGTACAATGTCTTTAGCTCAGAAACCTGAAATGGCAGGGAGCTTGTATTTACCAGTATCTATAACCTGAGTGTTATAGACGGGGCATACTGGATATGAACCAACATAGTTAAAGGTGAGAAAGTTGATTATTTTTCCATAAAAAATAAAAAGCCTGACCGCATAACATAAAACCAAGTATCTTTAATAATGTCGGTACACTGACATATTCCATTAAAGTGCCGGCTGTTAGCAGATAAATTGCAAAAGTAATAAAACCAATGGCTTTATCCTGTGTCTTTTGCTTGTCGTTATGGGCTGTGGTACTGTCAATTACCATTTCTCTGAGTCTTGTCATGGTCTCTCCAATAGGTTAACTACAAGTAATTATAGTTGTTTTTGCTTAATATTTCTACCAGGGTATTACTTTCTTCATGCTGTACATAACCGGTGAGATATTGTGGTTCATTGTTCCCATATCACGGCTCATATAATGGGTATTGAGTGACATCTGTTTAGTATCCTGGCTCATACTGGACACATTGGTAGATAGATTCTCAATGTGACCGGTCATATTACCGATCTTGCCATTCATACTGCCGACCTGTCCTGCCATATTATTTACGCTATGATTCATTTCTCCGACACTGCTTGCCATTATCACCATCGTACCTTTTATCTCGTGCATATCGGTAGACATGCTGACCATTGCGTGATTCATTACGTAGACGGTATAAAACATATAAATAAGTGCAATAACACCTAACATCATGGCAGGTACAGCAATCCAGCGTGTGCGTGTATTGCCACACTCATTAGCTTCACGCATCATGTCGGCTTTTTTATCATGAACGCGTTCTAAATCAGCATATTCCTGATGAATGTCTTCTCGAGCCTGTGCAAGTGATTCTGCTAAAGCGCTCACGACCTGAGTTCTGACTACATCCTGATCACGAGTCTCTTCATGCAGACGGGTAATCGATTCGTGTAAACCTTCCGTAAACCCTGTAATGCCGTCATTATGTGCTTGCTGTGTCTCCTGAGACTTTTTAAGCATGGTCTCGACCGTTGATTTCATGCCGTCAACCGCCTGGGAAAGATCTTCTTGCTGGCTATTAAAACGATCATCACTCAACTCTTTAAGCTGATTGAGTGAATCAGAAACCTGTTCAAACAATGCGGCATTTTTTAAGGTTTGCTGCTGTGAGTCTTTCTGTATTTTCTCTAAGGCCGCGGTAATAAGCTTTTCATTAGATGAGGTTTGGGTAACAGCAGATTTTTTTACGGCAGATTTCTTAGTGGCAGCTTTTTAAACCACTTTTTTCCTGATGGTTTTTCCTGTGTTGGCTTCGGTCATGTTTATTATTCCAATGGTATCAATATAAGTGACCCTGATTTTACAGAAATTAAATAAGAATATAGTGATATTCTTATCATTCTGCTAAAAAATACCTAAAATATTTTTAATCCATTGTGAATAATTGTTATCATCGCCATCTGAACAGATGCCGTCTTATTTCTCAGGCTGTTTAATCCGGTTTTTTACATTTTATACGATAAAATTCCGGCTCAGCGCTGTCCAGCTTCATGGCGGTTAATGATTCACCCCAGAGACAGCCAGTATCAATGGCATAGATATTGGCTGTGTCTGTATGACCAAACAGAGTGGACCAATGACCAATAATAATTTTTAATTCTGTATTTTTTCTATTATCAGTTTGGTACCAGGGAATATAGCCTTCTTTTTGGCTGCCGATGGGGCCTTTATCTTTAAAATTAAGCTTGCCTTTTGACGTACAGTAACGCATTCGGGTGAAGCAGTTAGTAATAAAACGTAATCTGTCCCAGCCTGTGAGCCCAGCATCCCATTTTGTTGGTTCATTGCCGAACATATTCGCCATAAAGTCAGAATAGTCATCACCTTGTAACACAGCTTCTAACTCTCGGGCACAACTCTGTGCCGTTGCTAAATCCCATTGCGGGGGCAAACCGGCATGAATCATGGTGTAGCCCAGGTCATTATCATGATGTAATAGTGGTCGGTGACGCAGCCAGAGGATAAGCTCATCATGATCGGGTGCTTCCAGAATCGCATCCATGGTGTGGTTTTTAACCTTGATATTACCTTCACAGAGGGCAAATAACGTCAGATCATGATTGCCCAGCACAGAGATTGCACTGTCACTCAGGTTTTTGATAAAGCGCAGTGTTTCCAGAGATTTGTCTCCCCGATTAACCAGATCACCGGTAAACCAGAGCGTATCTTGTCCAGCTTTAAACGCAATTTTTTCCAGTAATGCTTCGAGGTTGTCCAGACAACCTTGAATATCACCAATAGCATAAGTGGCCATTGATTGTTATCTCTTTTTTTCATTAATAATAAGGGCTAAGATAATAGCATTATTAACCATATCATGCAGTGTAAATAATGAATAATACCATGCTTGCGGCTTTACCTCCTGAATTAAGCGCACAGCAAAATAGTGTGCTTGAGGATTTTTTAAAACTCATTGATGGCACACCAATGGCATCACTGGCAAAGCCTGTAACAGATAATGATAAACACAGCCTGCAGTGCTGGTTAAAAGTACTGGTGTGCAGTGATTTTGTTATGCGTCAGTGTCGACACCATATTAAGCTGATAGCTCAACAATTTACCCAGCGGCATACAGTGCAGGGACAGGCAGGTATCTATGCGCGATCATTAAAGCAAAATGAATTATCAGAGATGTTGGCTGAACGTATCAATAGCGTAGAAACGGAGCCTCAGCTGCTTCAGGTTTTACGTGATTTTCGTAATCAGCAAATGGTACGCATTACTTATCGGGACATTAATGGCCTGGCAGATTTGCCAGAAGTGTTTAATGAGCTTACAGAGTTAGCAAACTGTACGATACGGCAAACTCTGCAATGGCTGGATAGTGCACAGCAGAAAGAATTTGGTCAGGCTTTAGATGCTCATGGTAAACAGATACCGCTTATAGTCATTGGTATGGGGAAACTGGGCGCTTATGAACTAAATTTTTCATCGGATGTGGATTTGATTTTTGCCTTCGCAGAGCATGGTGAAACAGTAAACGGGCCGAGAAGTATCAGTCATAATGAGTATTTTATAAAACTGGGCCAACATCTTATTCAGGCATTAGATAAAAAAACTGTCGATGGCTTTGTCTTTCGGGTCGATATGCGTCTGAGACCCTTCGGGCAAAGTGGTCCACTGGTGATGACCTTTAATGCTTTGGAAAACTACTATGTAGTGCATGGCCGTGAATGGGAACGTTATGCCTTAATTAAGGCGCGGGTGATCACCGGCAATCAGGCTGATGAGCAAAGCATTTACTCAATACTGAGTCCTTTTGTCTATCGCCGCTATATTGATTTTGGTGTATTTGAAGCACTGCGGGAAATGAAGTTGATGATTGCCCGTGAGGTGAAGCAAAAGAAAAAAGAACATAATATCAAGCTGGGTGCCGGCGGGATCAGAGAGATTGAATTTCTGACACAGGCTTTTCAATTACTCAGAGGGGGACGTGATCCTCATCTGCAGCAACGCCGGCTGCAAACTGTATTGTCCTATCTTGGTGAGCAGTCAATTCTTCCCGGATCAGTGGTGACTGAACTTTTAAATAGCTATGATTTTTTACGTAGAGCAGAACATAGAATCCAGCAAATTGATGATCAGCAAAGTCATACTCTGCCGGATAATGATTACCCGCAAGCACGCATTGCTTATGGTATGGGCTATGCTGACTGGTCAACGTTTGCCACAGAGATGCAGACCATCAGAGATGGTGTTCATGGTCATTTCGAACAATTGTTTCAATCACAGCAAGTTACTGAGATCAATAATGATGATGAAATTCAGGGAATATGGCTGGCTAATCTCACAGGTGATGACTTTAGTGATGAGCATGCAATAGGCCTTTTATCAGAACTCGGTTATCAGGATGCTCAAAGTATTATCCGTTTATTAGCGGGCTTTAAAAATTCGCATTACTATCGCAAAATCTCTAAAGATGGCAGTGAACGTCTGGATAAGCTAATGCCCTTGATTATTAAAGCTATTGCCCCGATTGCAGATAGTACAACGATATTACAGCGCATCATATCGGTGCTGGAGAGTATTTGTCGTCGTTCGGTGTATTTTTTATTATTGATTGAAAATCCACAGGGACTGTCGCAACTGGTAATTCTCTGTGCGGCGAGTTCATGGATCACCCGTTTATTGAGTCGCTATCCGGCTTTATTTGATGAATTACTGGATGCCGAAGCGCTTTATGCGCCACTGACAAAAGAACAATTATCTCAGGAATTAGAAGAAAAGCTGACGACTGTTGAAGCTGATGATCTGGAACAGCGAATGGAGTTATTGCGTCACTTTAAACAAAGTCAAAGTCTGAGAGTTGCCGCCGCAGACGTAACAGGCGTAATCCCTGTAGAGAAAGTGAGCGATTACTTAACATGGATTGCTGAAGTCATTATTGACAAAGTTATCCAACTATCATGGCATGATATGGTTGCTCGTTATGGCCGGCCTCAGCCTCAGAATAAGCAGCTTAGCTCTGGTCTTAGAGATAGTCTTAGAGATGGTATTGCTAGTATGGGCTTTGCTGTTCTTGGGTTCGGCAAGCTGGGGGGTATAGAATTAGGTTATAGCTCTGATTTGGATATGGTGTTTATTTATGCCAATGCATTTAAAGGCGGGCATACCGATGGTGTTCAAAATAAAAAAGATTCGTCAGTTGATAATTTGCAATTCTACTCCAAACTTTCCTTACGTATTATGCATATTTTACAAACACAGATGAATTCAGGTGTTTTGTATGAGGCTGATATGCGCCTCAGGCCCAATGGTAATTCAGGACTAATCACCAGCAATCTGGATGCTTTCAGGCAATATGAGCTGCAGTCTGCCTGGGTCTGGGAACATCAGGCATTGGTAAGAGCCCGTGTTATTGCGGGTGACAGGCAGTTAATGAGTGATTTTGAGGTGATTCGCAAAGAAGTATTAAGTCAGAGCCGTGATAGTGATGACTTGAAAAAAGAAGTGTGTGATATGCGTGCCAAAATGCGTCTGGCGTTAGCCAGAAGAAAAAAAGGCTGTTTTGATATAAAACAAGGCTTTGGCGGAGTTGCTGATATTGAATTTATGGTGCAGTTTATGGTGTTAAAGCATGCTCATGAGTATCCGCAGCTATTAGACTGGACTGACAATAAACGAATATTAGCAATGTTATCTGATCTGGCTTTACTACCTAAATTGACGGTAAATGAATTGAGCCAGTGTTATCGTCTGTTTCGTGCTCGTCTGCATCAGTTAAGCCTGCAGGAAGTCTCGGGAATCGTTGCAATAGATGAATTTCAACAGGAACGAAAAAAAATTCAGGACCATTGGCGAGAGATTATGGAGTGACAGCCAGTCATGGTGTAGAATAGCGGTTTTTTATAAATATAAGATTTGAGCGAGGAGTTCGGTTATGACAATGGATGACTTAGACGGCGTCATCTGGTTTGATGGTAAAATGGTACCCTGGCGTGAGGCCAAAGTGCATGTTTTAACCCATACCTTACATTATGGAATGGGCGTTTTTGAAGGAGAACGTGCCTATCATACTGATAAAGGAGCGGCAATATTCCGCTTGCAGGAGCATACTGATCGCCTGTTTCGTTCGGCGCATATTTTAAATATGCCTATGCCGTTTGATAAAGAAACCATAAATGAAGCCACTAAGGCGGCAGTTGCAGAAAACAACCTGGATTCAGCTTATATTCGCCCCATGGCTTTTTATGGCAGTGAAGGCATGGGTTTGCGTGCTGATAACTTAAAAGTACATGTTATGATTGCCGCCTGGAATTGGGGCACATATCTGGGGGCCGACAGTCTGGAAAAAGGCATTCGTATTCGTACCTCTTCTTTTACTCGTCACCATGTCAATATTACCATGTGTAAAGCCAAGGCTAATGGTAACTATATGAATTCTATGCTGGCCTTGCAGGAAGCATTGACCGACGGCTATGATGAAGCGCTATTATTAGATGTTGATGGTTTTGTTGCTGAAGGCAGCGGCGAAAATATTTTTATTGTGCGTAATGGTACGATTTGTACCCCGGATCTGACTTCTGCACTCGAAGGCATTACCCGTGATACCATCTTCACCTTAGCCGCTGAATTAGGCTATGAGATCAAAGAGAAACGTATCACTCGTGATGAAGTGTATACTGCTGATGAAGCCTTCTTTACCGGATCGGCCGCAGAAGTGACACCGATTCGTGAGCTTGACAATCGTAAGATTGGTAATGGCGCACGTGGTCCAATTACGGAACAATTACAAAGTATGTATTTTGATCAAGTTCATGGTCGTCGTGAACTTTATCCTCAATGGCAGACGCTTGTTAAATAAAAGAGTGTTGAGTATAGAGTTAAATAACAAGACTTATGTATAAAGTATATGTAAAGGAAACGCTATGGCACAAGCAGAAGAGCAATTGACACCCAATACCAGCAATCGTTATGAACTGACAGAATCACAAATGCCGGCTCATTGCCCTATGCCCGGTACCAGTCAGTGGAATTCACATCCTAAGGTTTATCTGCCTATTAAAGAAAATGGCGGTAGGGCAAAATGCCCTTATTGCAGTGCTGAGTATTTACTCAAAGAGTGAACTTGAGCAAGCAAACTTGAGTAAGAAATATAGTTCAGAGCCAAAGAGATGTTTGATCATCGGCCCTTCCTGGGTCGGTGATATGGTGATGGCACAAAGTCTGTTTATGGTTCTTAAGCAGCAAGACCCCGCACTGCAAATTGATGTGATGGCACCTGCGTGGAGCAATGCACTGCTGGAACGTATGCCTGAAGTGGCTGAGATACTTGATATGCCGCTGGGGCATGGTCAATTACAACTAAAACAACGCTATCAACTGGGCCAATCATTGCGTAAAAAACACTATGATCAGGCCATATTATTACCCAATTCTCTTAAATCAGCCTTAGTCCCTTTCTGGGCAGCAATTGCACAACGTACGGGCTATGTGGGTGAAATGCGTTATGGTTTGCTCAATGATATCCGCAAACTGAATAAATCTGTTTTAACGATGACCGTGCAGCGTTTTGTCGCTCTGGCTTATCCCAAAGAGCATATGCTTGATGTGCAATTTATCGATATAAACAATATTCCAGTACCGGCTTTAAAAGTTAATGCAGATAAAGTGAGTGCGGCATTAAATAAATTTCACTTAACGACCCAACAGCCTGTTCTGGCCTTATGTCCTGGTGCAGAATACGGCCCGGCTAAACAATGGCCGGCACGGCATTATGCGGCTTTGGCAAAAGAGAAGCTCTCTCAGGGCTGGCTGGTTTGGATTTTCGGCTCACAAAAAGATCATGCCATGGGTGAAGAAATCACGCAGCTGCTGGATCAGCAGGCTGTTAATCTATGTGGTCAGACACAATTGGCAGAAGCAATTGACTTAATGTCAGTCAGTAAAACCGTCGTGAGTAATGATTCAGGTTTAATGCACATGGGGGCAGCCCTGGGTGTGCCGATAGTGGGTGTTTATGGTTCCAGCGATCCGGGATTTACACCGCCGTTGGGTAATAGCAGCGCCATGGTCAGTTTAAATCTGGATTGCAGTCCCTGTTTTAAACGAGTGTGTCCACTGGGGCATACGAATTGTCTGGAAAATCTTACGCCTGAAATGGTGATTGATGCCTTAGCTGATTTGAATAAAGATAGTTTGTCTCAGTCCGATCAGGATTGCTCTTTGCCTGGGGAGAAAGAGTGAAAAAAGTATTAATCATTAAAACATCCTCTCTGGGTGATGTGATACATACTTTACCGGCGCTGACTGATGCGCAAACTGCTCTTGGTAAGATACAATTTGACTGGGTAGTGGAAGAAAATTTTTCAGAAATTCCAGCCTGGCATCCAGCGGTCAGAAAGATTATTCCTGTGGCGCTCAGGCGCTGGCGCAAACAGATTTTTAAGACCTTTTTTGGTGGCGGCAAGGATAATGAATGGCAGCACTGCAAACAACAACTAAAGCAGGATCACTATGATTATGTCATCGATGCTCAGGGCTTGCTGAAAAGTGCTTTTCTGACTCGTTTTACCCGAGGCGAAACTTATGGTCTGGATAAACAATCTGCCCGTGAACCTTTAGCGGCACGTTTTTACCAGCATCCGCAGAGCATTGCAAAACAACAACATGCAGTGGAACGAGTCAGGCAATTATTTGCTCAAAGTTTGGGTTATTCCCTCAATGATCTGCCACTGGACTATGGTATAAAAGATGGCATACAAGAAGATATAAAGTCATCATCAGAAGTGAATAATAACGCTTCGCGCTCAATTCTTTTTTTACATGGTACAACCTGGGATACAAAACACTGGCCGCAACAATACTGGCTTGAATTAGCCGAGCAAGTGACCGCTCAGGGTCATAATATCCTGCTTCCCTGGGGTAATGAGGTAGAACGCCAGAGAGCGTTAAACATAAAACAGCAATGTAAACTGGCACAGCAGGTTGCCGTGCTGGATAAACTGAATCTTAATGAATTAGTACAAAAAATGGTGACTGCTGATGCCGTTATTGCCGTTGATACCGGGTTGGCTCACTTAGCCGCGGCATTAGATAAGCCGACAATTGCCGTGTACGGCCCAACCAGTCCGGGATTAACCGGTACTTATGGTATTAATCAGGTGCATTTACAGGCTGATTATGAATGTGCACCCTGCTTCAGGAAGCAATGTTATAAAACAAAAAATAATATCAACCCAGAGTGCTATAATGATATTAAACCGGAGCGGGTAATGACTTCTTTAAATACCTTTCTTAAATAAAAGTGCTGAAATAAAAATGAAACTGGCCTTTGTACTTTTTAAATACTTTCCTTATGGTGGTCTGGAACGGGATTTTCTGCGCATTGCAAAAATATGTCAGTCCCGTGGACATGAAATATCCGTGTATAGTTTTATCTGGGAAGGTGATGTGCCTGAGGAATTTAAGCTTACCTTAATTCCCGTTAAAGGCATCAGTAATCATCAGCGTATCAGTGATTTTTCCAATAAATTCTCTCAGCTTTTGATAAAAGCTGAGGCAACCGAACGATTTGATCTGGTGGTCGGTTTTAATAAAATGAAAGACCTCGACTTATACTATGCAGCCGATCCCTGTTATGAAGCCAAGGTGCGTGAACAGCATGGTAAGCTCTATCGTTTAGGAGGACGCTATAAAGTATTTCAAAGTATGGAAGAATCTGTATTTTCAGAAGATAAAAATGTTGAACTGCTCTTTATCTCTGATATACAAATGGAGAATTTCAAAAAAATCTATCACACACCCGGCGAACGTTTTCATTCATTGCCGCCGGGTGTCGATCGCTCCCGCATCAGACCCGACAATGCCGATGAAATCCGTACCAGAGTTCGCAGCGGCTTATCATTAAAAGAAGATGATAAATTATTACTGATGATTGGTACGGGCTATAAACGTAAAGGTGTTGATAGGGCAATGGAGGCGTTAGCCAGCTTGCCTGAGCTACTAAGAAGCAAAACGTATTTACTGGTAGCCGGTGAAGATAAACTCAAAAAATATAAGGCACTGGCTAAAAAACTAGGTATCGAAAATCAGGTACATCTTCCTGGCACAAGAGATGATGTGCCGGAGCTGCTTCTGGCCAGCGACTTATTTATGCATCCGGCTCGTCATGAAAATACCGGAACCGTATTATTAGAAGCCATCGCAGCCGGTATTCCTCAAGTGATCAGCGGCGTTTGCGGTTATGCCTTTCATATTGAAAATGCTCAGGCAGGTAAAGTACTATCAGAGCCTTTTCAACAAACTGAATATAATAAAGTCTTACTGGATATGCTGACTTCCGAACACTGGCAGCAATGGCAGGACAATGCTCTACACTATATGCGCAATAGTGATATCTTTAGTATGCCGGATAAAGTTTCGGATATTATTGAAGCCACTGGCAGGCAGCGTTCTGTAGCTAATATCTATAAAAATTATCAATTAGACTAAAGTTAAATGAAAGACGTGGTCGAAAATGTCACATTAGAAGCCTTACAAAAAGCCAGTTTTACGATGGCTTTGCCGGTAAATATCAAATCTAAAGATAGTGTTATTCAATGTAATGAATTACTGCGCATCGTACCAGGAAAGCGTCTGGTTTTTTCTGGTCTCTTGTTTAAGAAAAAAGCAAATGGAAAAGCAGAACAAAAAGTTATTATTAAACTTTTTGTGCATAGTGCTAAAGCAAAAAAACACTGGAAAAGAGAATGCGCCGGAGCAAAATTGCTCAGTGATAATAATATTCTGACACCAAAAATTGTTAAGCAGGGACTTTCAGACTCAGGTATTTATTACCTTATTTTTCCCTATATTGAAGGTCAAAATCTGGCCCAATTCTGGCGAGAGCATTCTCAGCTTAAAAGAGAACAAAAACTCAATGAATTATTAACTGTTTTAGAAAAACATCATAGTGCCGGCTTAGCTCATCAGGATGTGCATTATGCCAATTTTTATCTTGCTGATGCCTTAACGACGGAAAAAGACTCTGTATATACGTTAGATGGTGAAGAAGTTAAAGCGAGTAGTGAGCCGTTAAATAAAAAAAATCGTTTAAAAAATCTGGCCTTGTTTCTGGCACAGACCTTTGATGTCAATCAGGCAGTGAGTTGCTCTCTATTGAAAGAGTATCTCTCTATAAGTGCGTTACCATTAGATAAACAGGACTGTGAACAATTCTGGCAATGGATTAAAGATTCTCAGCAACAGCGTATTACTCAGTATTTAAAAAAGATGGTCAGAGAATGTACTGATGTTATTTATGATAAAAAAATAATTAATCATAAAAAGCAGGGCTATAGCTTATGTCGCAGAGAGTATCACAGTCCGGCCATACAACAATTACTGAATCAGCCGGAACAGTTTTTTCAGGATGATAATGCGGAATATTTAAAACAGGGAAATACCTGTACTGTAAAATCGATATTAGTGGATAATGAACGCTATGTGGTGAAACGTTATAATCCCAAGGGCATAGCTTATGAGCTAAAACACAAGGGGAAAATTTCCCGAGCAAGAAAATCATGGCTTAATGCGCACTTACTGCGATTTATGGGCATCTTCACTCCTGAGCCTGTTGCACTGATTGAACAGCAAGCAGCTTTAGGGAAACGCTGCAGTTATTTTATTTGCAAATTTCAGCCGGGACAGACTAGCTGGGACTACTTTTGTGAGGAATCTGTTGAAGCTCGTCTTGAAGGTAAGAGTGAAGCGTCAGGAGATAAAAAAAAGGCTGTTGCTGATAGCTTAGTTGCAGTTCTTAATCAACTGAGTGACTACCAGATCACTCATGGTGATCTCAAAGGCAGTAATTTCCTGATCCATCAGGAGCAAGTTTACCTGCTGGATCTGGATGCCATGAGCCAACATAAATTTAACTGGCAGTTTACTAAAAACTGGCAGCGGGACAAACACCGTTTTTTAAAAAACTGGGATAAAAAAGCCTGTTATAAACCCTGGAAGGCTTATTTTAGTCAATTAATTAAAGTTTGATCATGCATATAGAATTAAGCAAAGCATTTGCTCAACAATGGCACAACAAAGATCCTTTTATTGAGGCAGAAAACCTTCAGGGAGAAGTGTTTCGTGCGCTCGAAGCACGTAAAACACTGCGTTTTTCATTGTCTGATATGGGGCATGAAAAAAGCTATTTTATTAAAATTCACCGCGGTGTTGGCTGGTTTGAAATTATTGAAAACCTGCTCCGCTTGCGTTTACCCGTTCTTGGAGCCAAAAATGAATATCTGGCCATCAAGAAATTAGAAGCATTGCATATCGACACCATGCATATCGCCGGATATGCGCTAAAAGGTAAAAATCCAGCACGACAACAATCCTTTATTATTACTGAAGATTTAATCAATACCATCAGTCTGGAAGATTTTTGTGCAGACTGGCCGCAAACACCACCAAAGTTCAGACTCAAACAAAGTCTTATCAGCAAACTGGCTCATATCAGCAGTACCATGCATGAGAATGGTATTAATCACCGAGATTTTTATATTTGTCACTTTCTTTTGGAAAAGAGTCTACTGGAGAAGAATCAGGACCAAGAGCAACTGGATTATGAGTCACTCAAAGTCTCATTAATTGACCTTCATCGGGCACAAATACGACAACACACTCCGCAGCGCTGGATTGTAAAAGACATTGCCAGTCTTTATTTCTCGGCCATGAATATCGGCATGACACAACGGGATTTTTATCGTTTTATGAAAGGCTATCATCATTGCTCATTGCGAGACTGTTTGACCCTGCATGGTGATTTTTGGCAAAAAGTCGAGCTGCAGGGACGTAAACTATGGCGTAGAAAGCAACGTAAGGGTGATGCGATTTAATCGCAGAAAGATCATGTTTAATTTTTTTTTCAAATAGACTAATGGCAAAAAAAATATTCTGGCACATCATTCCCGAATTTCAAGAAACAACACTGGGTAAACTGTTTGAGAACTTTGATGATGCCTATCAATTTAATGATGACTTTAATAAAGCTAATGGCTTTAAATGTGAATTTATTACTAAAAGCCCCCTGAGTCAGGTTTATAAAGTTACCATTGAAGATAAGAGTTTTTATCTGAAAAAATACAATATTTCCCGAAAAAAAATCCAACGTTATCTGGGCCAGAGCAAAATAAGAACGGAATGGGAAAACTTGTTATGGTTTCAGGCGCTCAATATTCCTGCTGCCAAAGTGGTTGCCTATGGTCAGGAAACCAAAGGCTGGATCACTCATAGAGGTATTTTGATAACCGAAGAGCTTGTTAACACCAGTGATCTGGCTAATATTGCTGATGAACATCCTCATCTTATACAACAGGCTGACTGGGTTGCAAAGGTAAGTCATCAGGTTGCTGAGGCCGCCAGAATATTGCATCAGCATCGTTTTGCTCATAATGACTTTAAATGGCGCAATATTATGGTCGATATTAAAGCCGATTATCCACAGATATACCTGATTGATTGCCCCTCTGGTATGAAATGGTACAAACCATTTTTAGAATTCCGCATTATAAAAGATCTGGCCTGTCTGGATAAACGAGCAAAATATGAATTATCAAAAAAACAGCGACTGGCCTTTTACAAAGATTATGCTCAATGCCGGAAACTGACTGCAAATGATAAAAAACGCATCCGAAAAATTTTGCAGTTTTTCCACAATAGAGAATAAATACCTTTCACCCTGCAGTTTCTACTACTGTAACTTATGCCAGAAAATTGCTAAAATCACCCATAAATTGAGATAAAATATCTCTCTGAACACTTTTACTCCCATAAATGAAGGAACACTTTGTGCCGCTGATCACTCTTGGCTTATCAGGCTCACTTAATCATGATCCATCTGCCGCGCTATTTATTGACGGCAAATTAATTGCCGCTGCAGAAGAAGAACGCTTTATTAGAGACAAACACGCAAAAGGCAAAATGCCGCTTGAAGCTACCCGCTTTTGTCTTGACTATGCTGGTATTAGCGCCGATCAAATTGATATTGTTGCTGTTCCCTATGCTGAAATTGACCTGTCGACAGCGGCTCGCTGGCACTACGCCAAGCGCTACTGGTATGCACCGGATCGCGCATTAGATGCACTATTTAATGGTAATCGCCGTTATCGCCGCTATGTTGGTTATATTAAGTCCATGTGTGAAACTGTCGGTATTGACTGGGATAAAATTCAGTTTGAATCAGTTGAACATCACCTTGCCCACGCCAGCAGTGCCTATCATCTGAGCGGCTTTAAAGAAAAAACAGCCATTATGGGCATTGACGGCAAAGGTGAATACGCCACCACATTTTTTGGTTATGGTGAAAACGGTAAAATCCATAAAATCAAAGAATTCTATGATCCTGATTCACTTGGCGGGGTATATGGTGCAATGACCGAATATTTAGGCTTTGAAATGCTTGACGGTGAGTTTAAAGTCATGGGCATGGCACCTTATGGTGATCCCGACAAATATGATTTTTCTCGCCTGATTGCGCTTGAAGAGACCAGTAATGGACTGGAATTTAAAGTGAATACTAAACTGGTTAATGTCATTGGTACGCGTCGTTACAAAGAAAATGGTCAAGGTTATTACTTCTCGCCTAAATTAATTGACTGGTTAGGCCCCAAACGAGAAGGTGATGAAATTGATGACCCCTATATCGATTATGCTGCCTCTATGCAAAAATTATTTGAAGAGATTTCACTGAAATTAATGGATTATTATCTGGGTGATATTATCAAAGAGACAGGTAAAATTGCCTTTGCCGGTGGTGCCGCTCTCAATGTAAAACTCAATCAGAAGATCATTGCCCGTGATGAAGTTAAAGAACTCTTTGTCCAGCCTGCCGCCTCTGATGCCGGTACGGCTATTGGTGCAGCCACCTATGCAATCGTGGCAAGAGGTATTGAACTGGAAAAAATGGAGCATGTCTTTTTAGGCCCTGAATTCACTAATGAAGAATGTATAAGTGCTTGTGAACACTATAAGACTGAGGATGGTCGGGCTGTTAAATTTGAGCAAATCAATGAAGTCCCCAAAACCATTGCTAAAATTTTAGCCGATGGTAATCCGGTATCCTGGTTTCAGGGACGTATGGAATTTGGTCCCAGAGCATTGGGCGGACGCAGTATCTTAGGCTGCCCCAGTGTGCCGGGTGTTGCTGATCGTATCAATGAGCAAATTAAATTTCGTGAACGCTGGCGTCCTTTTTGCCCCAGTATGTTAGATACAGTAGCACCGATCATGCTGAAAACCGATCATCCTGCACCGTTTATGACGTTCACCTTTGAAGTGAATGACGGCTGGGCAGAGCGCGTACCTGAAGTGGTGCATGAAGATGGGACTGCACGAGCCCATGCGGTGAAAGAAAGTGTTAACCCTCGTTATTATGCCTTACTAAAAGAAGTTGAAGTATTAACCGGTAATGGTGTGGTGTTAAATACCTCATTAAACCGCCGTGGCGAACCGGTTGTGTGTACTCCGGAAGATGCACTCAATATGTTTTATGGTTCTGATCTGCAATACTTTATTATGCAGGACATTCTCGTGACTAAAGAACGCTGTAATTAAATACAGTACATAAAAAAATATTATTATGAAAAATCGTTCAGTGATAAAATATCTTTAGCCAGTAATAAAAGTAATTTTATTACTTTCCAGATGATGAAATCACCTTTGAATCTATTGGTGTGATATTATTGGTAGAAGATATCTAATATCAAGTTGATAAAGAAGATATGATTCAGTACTTAGTCGACCCTGAAAAAAGACAATCTCAATGACACAATAGATTATCGTACAATATTGATTCTATTTTTATTGTTCATGATCATATT
>JAHXIM010000297.1 GCA_025655635.1 gamma proteobacterium symbiont of Lucinoma myriamae
TATTATAACATTTCTGGTCGATCTGGTCACTCAAAAATAGGGATAATTCCTTACATTTCAAATAAATAATATGTTTTTCAGGGCTGACTAAGTATATTATTAAATTCTATGACACTTTTCAATCTATAAGTTAAAAATCTTCTCGTTTTGTTGTTTCAGATCAGGTAAAAAGTGGATAAAAATATTCAGAACAATTGGGTTAAAGGACTGAAATAGGCTTTTGGCAGAATTTCCCCGATGCCGAGACAATAAACACCCTACTCGTAAATTTTAAATATTGCAGTATGGCCAGAAAATGAATATTGTTTAATTGCTCACCATGAAACACATTGATTGAATTCATAATCAGGAACAGACTGCCCATCTCTATCATCAATTGGCACATCCTGATTGCAACCCGTGACCAGTAATGAGCGGTTGCACAACTTTCGAAAGCAACGAGTGAAGATTGTTGTTTGGCCAGAAATTCTGCAAACGTCTTACAAGTAAGCTCTTTATTTTGTAACTCTTTATTATTTTTTGAGACAACGGAAACCTGTATGACATTCTTCGCTAAATCAACACCAATTGTATTCGAGTTTTTCATGGCTGCATCCTCTTAGTGTTTGTTGTTAACTTCAAACCTAGACGATTAGGAAGGTGGAGTCCATACATTGGGTCGTAAGCGGCATTTTCACCAGACGTCTGCTTTCACCATGGAAGCAGCCATACTGATCAGATTATCACACCTGGTATTTGGTGTATGGAAATTGACATAATTTATAAAATACATTATTTCTTTTTTTTAGCCTACTTTTTTAATACAAACACAACATAAGAATATAATAATATTAGATGCCAACAATACAACTTAAAGAAGTGGATTTAATAAATACAAAATCAATGAGATAAAAATGCATCAGGCTGTGAAAAAAATGGCGTCATGGCATCATCAGGAGATAAAAATGGCCACCCTTTTTGAGGATTATTACTATAGTTTTTATAGAAGCTGTCAAACGGATTTGAACCTCCAGGAAAAACATTTAACCCTGAAAAAGGATTGTATTGTGAACCCATCACATCATAAATCCCTTTATCATTTTTACCTTTTTTATTTGAATGGTCGTAGTTGGGGCTAAGATGACTATAACCTGGAACCATATTACCTGGCGTCACAATGCCTGGGATTGTTCCTGGCAATGTACCCGGTACATTATAAACTGGTACGGGCACATATTGAACTCGTACTTGTTGTTTGCCATTATCATTCTTCCAGGCATAATTTGCTGTTGAATTAGATGAAGGAATATTATATGGATTCATATTAGCTGAGTACTTATTCGTTATATATCCATCAGCGTCAAAATCACTGGCATAAACTGGTTTGCGAAAAGATCTTGTAAATTGTCGTTGTTCCACTTGTTGCACTTTATTTACAATGGCTGGTGGTCTTATATTCCTGGATTGCTCACTGCTAAACTGTTTAGGGTAATTTTCTTTGGGATATTTTGCCTCCCTGTTAAAATCATTCGTTGGATAATATACAGGCTGGCGTATTTGTGCATTTGGAGGAATATTTAAATTAAAGCCATCATATTTATAATGATCTGATTGTTCATACCAGGATGTTTTATTTCTATTCTGGTATTGTTTAGCATGTTCAATCTGATATAAGGACTGACCATCACTTGTTATATACTGATCAGGTCCAGGTTGAAAAATGTTTTTTTCAAATGTCCTTAACTCGTTAGGATACTGCCAATTGCGCTGATTTTTATATCGATTTTCACGCTCAACATCATATTGAACCTGTTCCGACTGATCGATAATATCACTGGGAAAAAGATAATGATTCCCGGCATATATTGGCATCGCCATTAATAACAAAAGAAATAACACCAATAAGTTATTAACTATTGATAACATTTTTTATACCTTGCTGCAGAGATTGTATTAACATTAAAAGCATTCTAAATAAGTGTTCCAAAATAGTGAGCATTATTCATTTAATATTCGCATCAGAAGCTGTCACTCATTATTAGCTCATATTGGCATAAAATCACCCAATAATAAATGACAGCTTCTTATGCTCCGTGTATACCATTTAGGAACAGTTATTTAGTTTTTCGCCTGGTGTTTTTGTTTCATTTTATAAAGCCAGCGCCATAAGTAACCTCCAGCCAATTCATATCCTGAATGAATGTAATTATAGACATTAATATTACTGACATTCCAGCACATGAGATGCATACTTTCTTTATCACCACAAATTAATAATTGGTCATCTTCTTGTATTTCAAAATCATTCTCAGGTAATAAAAAATTGTTATACTTAAAAGCTTCTTTCATATCTGACATTTCATGTCGGCGCAATGACGCTTCATTTTTTTTTCGATGCACTAATAAGACAACACAATTAAGTAATTTATCCCTGTTTCTTGGATGGCTTGAAATCTCCCGGACAGTAATCTTACCTTGTTTTAGAAAATACATCACTGCTGGTGTTTGCTTTTCACAAATATGAATCATCCAGGTTGTTGCCGTATTATCAATAAAACTACTAATACGACTAATTAAAATATTAGCCCATTCATCTTTCTGTCTCCTGGCCAATGATAGGAACGTTGACAGCAAAGGGGTTTTAATAATAGACAGAATCTCACCTGCAATGATACTCGCCGGCTGCATAATAAAATCTAACTCTGCCTTTTCAAAGACTTTTTCATTACGACTAAAATTTTGTCTTGCTATTGAAAAAAGCTTACCTTCCTCATCATTTATTGTAGTAAATTTATCATTACCTGGATATTTGCTATTTTTTAAATAATATTTATCATAATATTCTTTATCTCGTTTATTGCCTCTATGAAAACGTTTAATTTCATCTTGAGCACTGAGAACAATGGATAAATTATTGGCATCATTATTGGTACCCGCTACAATAGCAACAGCCTCAGTAATTTTAGCTTCTCTCAAGGTAACAGCTTCGGTACCTCGACCAGCAATCGTGCCTTCTGGGGCACGAGTCGCATCAGGCTCTGCTTCAATAATAACCGTTTTAATTCCAACATAATTTAAGTGTCTGGAAATAGCCTTACCAAATCGACCATAACCACAAATAACCCATGTACCTCTGGGTGGATTAATAGGTTCTTTTCTCACTTTATG
Organism: gamma proteobacterium symbiont of Lucinoma myriamae; assembly: GCA_025655635.1. Lineage (GTDB taxonomy): Bacteria > Pseudomonadota > Gammaproteobacteria > GRL18 > GRL18 > GRL18. The sequence continues at coordinate 3,148 of JAHXIM010000297.1, forward strand.
ATAAGGGTTAGTCAACCACTCATAAACAAGATAGGCGCTCGGTGAACGAACAGATAAGGCTAACCTTCTTGCATAGATGTCGAATGGATTAATAATATGGGATGTTCCAAAAGAAGCCATATTAGCTTCTACTTCCACACTTTCAGCTCGACATACAACCATAAGGTTGTCTTCTAACATACGCTCTTTATCAAGTAAACGTGCCGTAATTGCAATTTTAAGATTGACCTCGTCTTTATCGGTTAAGGCAATAACACCTTTGCAGAGATCATGGGTTAAACCCGCTGTTTCTAACACTTCAGGAAAAGAAGCATTTGCTGCCAAAGCAGGAATTTCAATGTCCGGCTCATCAATTTGCAGATTATCAATACGTTCAGGATCAATATCAAGTACCACTGACAGAATATTATTAGCAGATAATTCATGCGCCAATAATTTACCCGTATCGCCATAGCCGCAAATCAAATAAAAAGGCTCTCGAATCTGTCTCACTTTTTTTCGAAAATCATTTTCTTTTAATATTGTTTTAAAAGCTGGATTTTGAAGTGTGCTTAATATTGCACCGAGGCTGTACAACCAGATAGTAACAGTGGCATAAATACTAAAAACAGTCCACATTCTCTGGGCATTAGTGAATTCATATGGAATTTCACCAAAGCCAATGGTCGAGCCCATAAAACTGACAAAATAGAAGGCATGAAAAAAACTCATATGCCAGACATTACCCTGATCATCCTGACCAGGAATCAGTACAAATCCCGAAATAACAACAGCATAGCTGATGATCAGTAATATAATTGGCAGACGGAGTCGCTTGAGCAGTATGAAAATAAGACTATTCATTACATCACGATACTTTTTTTATTTTAACGTCGTACAACGACTGTTTCAATCACGAGTAATACGACAGAGGTTAAATTAGCAATCAGTGCACCACCAGAGACCGATACGATGGTCGCCATTACATCAGGAGTCACACCTGAGGTAGAAACATGCTCTGCAATACCCCAAATTATTGCCGCAACAAATAGATGAATGTCTGCGACAAGACTGGTCGCCAGCAATACCGCACCAATATGAGAGCGATCACCTAATTTGATCACTGTTGCAATCAAACTGATAACAATGGCTGCAAACAGTTCAAATACATGATGATGTGCCGGATTATCGATATCACCAATAAAAAAACCGAAATTAATAGTTAATGCAAAGACAACAAAAAAAGCAAAAGAGACCTTCTCAAAGTTCATGCGATTTATTCCAAAAGATGATTGTTAAACTATAGCAGATATTAGTAAAGCTCGCCCATATAATATAAAACAAGCCAGCACTACCCCCAGATATCCTTGCCGAATAGCACTTGCGTATAACACGTTACAAAACGTAAACTCTATTCCTTGCTCAAAAAAAAAGCGATGTTTTTACATCGCTTTTTTACTTTATTTAAAGTAGCTTAACTAACAGCCTGTGCAGCTATTTGCGCCTGCTCTTTTTTATGATTTTCTTCTTCCAAAGCAATACGTTCAGCCTCTTTGCGACCTAATGGGTCAGCAAAATTATCATTCAGTGCTTTAACAAAGTTATCAGCCTCATTACGTACTCGCTCGATAGCTTTACGGCCTCTTCGACCCCAGCCAGCAGGCTTAATAGCAAAAACACTGCGTAAAGGATGGGTGTTTTTTAAAAAAGCTGCAGCAATGTTGCCTGGACCGTTTTCTTTAGGTAATTTTTTTACCACCCTTTTTGCGATAAAACGACGTGCCCAGAAGTGAATACTACCAAACACCACAACAAAGATACTGAGCACAATGCCTTGTGTCACAGAGCTGCTTTTAAACGATTCTAACCATGATGGTTGAAAAGACCAGTCAACCCAGTAACCTGCATAGATTGAAATAGCAACTAACAATGAAGTCAATAAGCCATAGAGTATACCGTCAGTAATTAACACTGAGCGATACCAGGAGTCCATAGCATCCTTAATTTGCGGTACGGCAACCTGCTCTATCTGGTTTGCAGTATTTTCCAAAGCACCAATGATGCGATAAACCCGCTCAACACTGACTTCCTGCATACGGTGTTCAATTTCACCCATATCAATATCAAGTTTGTTTTTATAGCGTTCGCGTAAATGTTCATCCTCAATTTCAGGTGCTACTTTTTCATTGTAAACACAATAAAAACGACCCGTTGAAAGCCCGGTTTGTACAACCGCACGCTGCCATGCAGCAACAACCTGCTCAGCATTGTCTTCTTTCGCAGTACAATCCATTTGGTTCAAAATAAATAGAAACTTACCTGCATCATTACGGCGAATTGTGCCTTCAACCAAATGCTGCAAGGTATCTTTCATAGCACCTGGCTCTGGGTGTCTGGCATCAAAAAAGACCAGAACCAGATCGGCCAAATCTATAATATGATCAGTGATCTTCAACGTGGCATTACGCTGTTCATCTGCATCAAATCCCGGAGAATCAATTAATATTTTGCCTTTGAGCGCATCACTTTTACATGTTTTGAGTTGTAGATAGGTATCAATTCGACTGCCTTCCCCAGCTGATACTTTTTCGATTTCTTCACTGATTTGATAAAAAGGTAAGCGGGGATCTGCATCAAGAGCCAGACCGGGTAACACCCTGACCTTGTCTTCCTGACTATAACAAACCACAGTAAATTTATCGTCAACAGCCTGATTACCCGTTAATTGCAAATCAACATCAAGATAACTATTAATGAATGATGATTTACCCGCAGAAAATGTTCCCAAAACTGTAATTAATGGCCACCACGAAATGGTTGTCGCAAAGGATTGGTCGGGTGTTAATAAACCGAGACGATAAGCAACTATATCCAATTCTTTAAAGGAATCAACTGCATCAATTAATATAGGATTTTCTGAAGCAAGATTATCTTGTAAACTTTGTAGACGCGATTTAAGTAATGTACTGGGGCCTGCAAAAAACATTGGTATTCCATCTCCTGATCTAATAAGGGAAAAGACATCAGATTAATAAGTTTAGCCACTTCTCAGAAAATACTCAACTATAGCAGTCCTTATTTTCATTTAAAAATTGAGTTGAGGATCGCTATAGTATTCAGGTAGAGTCCGCTTAACGCACTGGACGTTGAAAAGGCAGTGGTCCTGGCGAACCGTATGCGGAACCTTTTTTATCTCCCCAGGGCATCATACTATCAAAAACACTTTCTGCAGGATTAGAAAATGTTCTATTGATATGCCACATATCACGCTGCATAGCGACAAGGCCAACACTCATAGTCTGAATATTCGTACTAATGCCATCAATACGATCACTGACACTTTGTGCTGTTTCTGTCATTTTGGTTGTATTAGCAGACATTTCAGGCATGGTTTTAGCCACAGTATCACCAATTAATGTCGTACTGCGCTGCATTTGTGTCATATTATTGGATATTATTTCCATATTTGTAGTCACTGATAGTGACATCTGGTTAACTGAACGAGTCATTTGTCTGACATCATTAGATAATGAATGAACATCATGTGTCAGATTAAAAATCAAATAGTAACCATAGGCAGCTAATACAATAAAAGCAAATAATGCCGTATAAACAATCAATTGTAATCGTTGACCTTTAACATCAGCACCCTTTTTACGCTCATTAAGCGTATCAGAATCAAATCCGGTTGCATCAGCATCTGCTGTCAGTTTATGGTATAACCTTTTAATAGGCATTACTTTTCTCTCCTAAGCATTAACCACCCCTTAGTCATTAGCATCTAAGTTCTAAATCACTTTGAATAACTGCCCATTGTAAAATAAAGTCTGCACAAGAGGTAGTTATATTTTAAGTTTATTAGAATTTACTAATAAATATGTTTATTTGAACTTCGTGATCTATAACTCACCGTTCACAAATTTTTTATCTATGTATTGTTATCTGTGCGCTTCTAGAATCGTTTTATTTAATACGCTTTTGTTATTTGTTTGACTGTATTAAATAAAAAAGTTACCACGAATTATTTATTAAACTCCTTTTGTTTACTATTAATGATCCGTCTTTGTTTATTTGCTGTTTTTTTATCAATTTTATCCGTCACATTAACCACGCTCCATGTTTCATTATAGCGATGATGACTCACTAAACGTTTTACAAATTGAGTATTTGTTACAAGATAATCGGGTTTTTTATTTTGCGCTTTATAAACATTTGCCAGCTCACCCACTACATCTGGAAGCTCAGGCAACTCCTTTATTAGTTGTAAATATTTTTTCTGCCGCTTTAAAGTTGTGCAAATCAAAAGCCTGTCGAGCTTCATTTAATAATTATTTCTGCTCTGGTGTATTAATTAAAGGCTTAACCGTTTTAATATTAATGTTTTTTTTATTATTAGTAGTATTAGTTTCTGTTTCTTTCTCTGCATTCAAAGGAATTAACAATACCATTTTATCTTGTAGTTGTTTTTGTCTATCCCGTATCTGTTGCTGCAACTTTTTATCCTGCGTATTAACTCTCTTTTTTTGAACAGCTAATGCATTTTTTTGTTGTCTGTCAGCGACGTCATCACCTATTTTTATATCCGATAACGCTTCAGGTTTTATTTGAGCAGGATCTTCAGCTTTTTTTTCTTTTACATGAGCAGAGTCTAAATTCTTATTTTGAGTCTGCTCAATCAATTGCGCTGGAAACTTTTTGCTTAAAGAACTATGCTCAGAAGATACGTCTTCAACTTCAACTGTATTAGTTGCTACAATGGGTTTGCTATGTGCATCTACCGGGAACTTAGCTTCACTGTCCAGTTCCTGCTGGAAAGTCTTTGCTGCATTATCCATTGCCTTCTGTTCTTCAGATGAAAGTCTTTGTTTATATTCTTTCATTCTCCTAGAAAAATCATCTGCAGGCGGTGCCCTGTCAATAGCCAGGGATTGCAGGCTGTTATTTTCTATAAGCTTTTCTTCAACTAACTTTTTCCCAGCCAGATTGTTATCAGCACTCACTGAGTCCTCAACACTTAAAGAGTCCTCAACATATAAAGAATCTTCAACATTGGTGAAACTTTCTTTATTAGTTGATTGTTGTCCTGATGATTCCGTTAGAGGCTTTATAGCGGGCTCAACGACATCATCTGACCAAAAACCATATTGAGTCAGATAAACATACAAAATCACTGATAATACAATGATAATAGTTAAGTGACTGAGTATCCAGCGAAAAAACTTCATTTCCGGGCCTACTGATGACACACTGTATCCTTTTTAATTATCCTGGATAAACAATACTGGCAAATTTATTCACTTCTGCCGCAGCTTTTCCCTTGGGTTCAAGTTCAAAAACAGCTAGGCCTTCACTAAACGAACGACGATATGTTGTTCTTTGATACAAACGTGTATCAATAAAGTCAATATAGGGCAGCATTTTCAGCGCATCTTCAGCTTCTCCCGTTTCACGAACACCTTTATGGGTATCTGCCCGATTAACGAAGCCTAACATTTGCGGCATATTCTTTTTTCCGCGTATATCTAAAACCATTTTTATAAAACGCTGTGTTGACCAGATATCAGCCTGACTCGGTGGTACGGGCACAATAATTCGATCAGTTAAAGCTATTGCCTTTTTCATGGATTCGGTATCAGCAGTACCAATGTCAATTAAAATTTCTTCTTTATTTGAGTTTTCTAATTCATCAAGTGAATTACTAATTAATATAAGAGGTTCGTACTCATCTTCTTCACGAATATCACCGACATCACTGAGTGTTGCCTGAGGGTCCAGATCAAAAAGTTCAACTTCATGATCATTTAATGCCAGCCATATGGCCAGATTAAAAGTCACTGTACTTTTTCCAGTACCGCCTTTGAGGTTCCCTACCACTGTGATCATATAAAATTCCTATACAGAGAAAATCTTAACTCCCGCTCTTACAAAAGCAGGAGTTAAGATTTATAGAGCAATTAATAGTTATTTTGCTGCAGGTGCTGGCGGTGCAACTGGAGGACGGCCATATGGACCATAGCCATAAGGTCTATAACCTCCATTATTCATATAGCGTTGATCGCCATAACCTCGGAATTGGTTATCCCAATTGTTATAACCACTGCCATAACCACGACCAGAAGCAGAACCACGTGTATCTCCCCGAGCACGTCCTCTGCCTCTTGATTTTATTGTTTCAATATCACCATCCATGTCTGCATCACCAGAACCATCTCCCCAGCCATTTCCATGGCCGCTTCCATAAGCATTATTGTTCCAGTTATTATTACCATAACCATTCCAATTTGTATTACTATTTCCATCATCCCAAAAGGCACTGGCTTGCATCGGTATAATGACTGCACCTGCAACAAATGCTGCAGCTAATGCTTTTGATACATATTTCATAATACGCTCCATTTGATAATTGATTGTCCCTTATTTTATTCTGACAAATGAAATTGGAACATTATTCATTTGTCTTAGCTAACGACTAACAGCAATAAGTAGATGCTTATTCTTCGCCTAAACCACCCTTTAACTGTATTCCTCGACGCCCTTTTTTCTTAACCGCTTTCTTAACAGTACCTGATGTTTTCTTATCATCTGAAAGCGTAGACTTTTTAGTGCTGACAGACTTCTTTGTTACCACTTTTTTCTTAACCGTTTTTTTCTTAACAACTGATTTTTTCTTTACTGCAGCTTTTTCTGTTGCTTGCTTGGTATCAGCAGTTGTTGCACCAGAATCAGATACCTCAACTTTCTCAGGCTCAGATGCATCGGCTTTAGTAATATTTTCAGTTACCACCGGCTTTGAGTCATTCTCTGCTACGTTATCAACCTTAGGAGCTGCTTTTACTTCTGGCTCTTTTGCTGCAACAGTAGTTGCTGCTGGTTTACTTGCTGCAGGTTCTGGTTTATCAACAGGTTTAGGAGCCGGCACTGCTGTTGTTTTAGGCGTCGTTGCTTGTGGTGTTACATCAGCTTTTTTAGTTCGTTTAAATAGTAATGTATACACACCTTGAAGACTCCACCAGACAACCTGGACGACAGTAACGATAATGCTATAGGTACTGAATAAAATATTAACAAAAGTACTGCCGCCGGAAGAACCGCTTTCTTTTGGCTTATCTTTATCTTCCACACAATCCTGATAATCAGGGTGATCTTCACGCATTACATCACAAAAGGCACTACGTGCACTATAACAACCCAAAGGAATAACAATCAGCGTTAAAATGGTTGACACAAAAACACCAAACATGAGTGAAACGGCCATACCCTGAAAAATGGGATCCATTAAGATTGCCGTAGAGCCCACAACAAGTGCTAAAGCAGTAATGACAATAGGTCTTGTTCGGGTGATACAGGCCATAATAATGGCTTCTTTGACTTCAACACCACGACCAATCTCCTGTCGGGAATAATCAACCAGCAAGATTGAGTTACGCACGATAATTCCAGCCAGTGCGATAAAGCCGATCATTGAGGTCGCCGTGAACTCTGACCCCATAATAGCATGACCAGGAATAATTCCGACCAGTGTTAACGGGATAGATGAGATAATAACGGCGGGCAATCTAAAGTTACCAAACTCCCACACCACCAGCATATAAATAAGAATAATTGCAACACCAAATGCCAGTCCCATATCACGGAAAGTCTCGTAGGTAACCGTCCACTCACCTGTCCATTCAAAACCAGAGTGCTTATGCATATCAGATGCGTCTGGGGGTCCCATCAAAGTACCTGACAGTTGTTCTTTACGAGGCCCAAAATTTTCTTCCAGAGCAAGCATATCACCAACTTCAAAAATACCATAAATGGGTGCTGCAAACTCGCCAATGACTTCACCGATCACATACTCAACAGCTCTTAAATCTTTATGATAAATAACCGCTTCTTTAGAACCCTTAATAAAAACACCTAGTTCTGCCAGAGGCACGCTACCGCCTTGCATCGTAGGAACAGGCAGTTGACTCAAATTATTAAAGTTGGCTCGAATATCAAGAGGTACTTGTAAAACAATCATGGTAGCTTCAAGTATTGAACCATCTTTAATGTCACCCAGAACAAAGCCGCCCATAGCCATTTCTAATGATGTATTGATCGCATCGACACTGACACCCGCACGAATTGCTTTTTCACGATTGACTCTGAAATTCCATATTTCATAAGGCTTCTGAATATAATTATCAACATCAGTAATAGTACTTGCCTGTTTAAATAGCTCTGTTAACTGCATAGCGACTTCATGCCGTTCATGAGCAGTTGGACCGTAGACTTCGGCAACCATTGTCTGTAACACAGGAGGACCTGGCGGCATTTCAACAATCTGAAACTTTGGTTTAGAGAGTTGTGTATACACACCCGCTTTGACTTTTTTAGCGACAAAGTCTGACAAAATTTCTCTTACTTCCAGTGCAATTTCATGACTGCTTCGATCACGATCTTTCTTATGCAGTAATTGCACATTTAAATCAGCCTGCCAGGGCTGTTGACGTAAATAGTAGTGACGTACAAGACCATTAAAATCAAAAGGTGATGCCGTACCAACATAAGATTGAATGGCAGTCACTTCAGAAATTTTTCTCACTTCTTCAGCAAACTGGCGGGTTAAATTAGCCGTTATTGGTAATGAAGTTCCCTCAGGGAAGTTAATAACAACATTAAAAACGCCCTTATTATCCAAAGGCATCATTTTCACTTTCACTGCTTTAAAATAAAACAGGCTGCAGCAAATAAAGAAAATAATAAACAGGGAGATAAGAAAACTGTTACCAGCAAATTTACTATCAATAAGAGGATTTAGAATACCCCGATAAAAACCATCCAGACGCTTGACTGTTTTATGCTCGGCCTCTTCCATTTCATGCAAAGAGTCCATAGCCGGCTTGAAGCGGATAGCCAAATAGGGTGTGAAAGCAAATGCAGCGAATAAGGAATACATCATAGCGACAGAGCCCAGAGCTGGAATCGGCTCCATATAGGGTCCCATCATACCGCGCACCATACCCATGGGTAATAAGGCTGCAATTACTGTAAAAGTAGCCAGAATGGTTGGATTACCAACTTCTCTTACCGCATCAATTGAAGTACTGTCAGAAATTTCACCATCCATTGCCCAGCGGCGATACATATTTTCAACGACAACAATGGCATCATCAACTAAAATACCAATGGAAAAAATTAATGCAAATAAACTTACCCGGTCAATGGTATAACCCATAATCAACGCAAAGAAAGTAGTCACTAGAATCACATTAGGAATAACAATAAAACACACTAATGCAGCACGCCAGTTCAAAAACCAGAAAATAAGAATCGACACCGCAACTGTCACCAGCACCAGCTTGAACATCAATCCATTCACTTTATCCTGTGCAGATTTACCGTAATTACGAGTCACACTGATTTCAACATTACTGGGGATTAATCGCCCTTTCATTGAGTCAACACGATTTAGAACATCTTTAACTACGCTGACCCCATTAGTACCAATTTTTTTAGCAATAGCCAATGTCACTGCTGGTGTACCATTAGCTGCCTTTTTTTCTGTTGAGGCAGGTCCGGTATAAAAATTAACAAATTTATGTGCTTCACCCGGCCCATGAATGACATCAGCTACATCTCGCACATAGACTGGATTACCATCATGCATGGCCACAACCAGACGCTCAACATCTTCTGAGTTTCGTAAGAAAGAACCCGTATAAAGGTTGAAGTTGCTTTCACCTGACTCAATTAAACCCACTGTTTTTTCACTATTAGCTGTCATAATGGTGCCGGCAATCTGCTCCAGAGTAATGCCGTAACCCGCCAGACGCTCTGGTTTAACTTCAATTCTTAATTGTTCCTGGCGACCGCTGATAACAAAACTCTGGCTGGTTTCAGGAATTTCTTTTAACTCCTGCATAACATCCAGTGCAATAAGTCGCAACGCAGCATCGTCAAGACTGTCAGACCATAAAGTCAGAGCCACCATCGGCACATCATCAACCCCTTTGGGTTTAACCAGCGGTTGTGATACACCCGGAGGAATCATATCCATATTGGATTGCAGTTTGTCATACAATTTAACCAGTGAGGGCCCCATTTCTTCACCGACTTCAAATTGTACAGTTACCATAGCCTGATCGCGCTGAGAAGCTGAATAAACATGATCAACCCCGGGAATTTCACTCATTATTCGTTCCAGTGGATCAGCAACGAGAGAAGCCACCTGTTCGGTTGAAGCACCGGAATAGCTGACAAAAACATCAACCATTGGTACCGATATTTGCGGATCTTCCTGTCTTGGAGTCATCATAAAACCCGCAAAACCAATAGCAAACGTGGCAATGATAAGTAACAGGGTTAATGGTGAGTGCATAAAGGTTTGAGTTAAATTACCAGCCAACCCCAAACTATGTTTATTTTTTGAATTATCCATAGGATTAATATTACTCGTACTTGTTCATTATTTTCTACTCAGTTGTATTCATTTAAGCACAAACTGAGCAGCCTATTTTAATACTTTAAAGTGAATTACTTTATCTCTGCACCGGGTTTCCAGTTTTGAGGTGGGTGATCAACAATTCGATCACCCGGTTTCAGACCGGAAAGTACTGTATAGGATTTACCCCCATCCACTTTTTTACCCAGACGAATAACATGCATTTCAGCCATATTCTGATCATTCATAACCAGCACACTGGGTAAGCTTCCCATATGTTTAAGAATACTTGTTCTGGGGATAATAATGGAAGTAGTTGGTTTGGAGTTTTTAACAGGAATGGCAACTTCAGCATACATACCAGGTACACCATGAGTACCAATTGGTAAATCAAACTTTACCGTTACTGTATGTTTGCTTTTATCCGCCAGAGGGTATATTTGAGCCACTTTAGCTGGAATCATCATGCCGCTCACATCCAGATAGGCTCTTACTGTATCGCCCACTTTCAGATAAGGAACTAACCTGACTGGCACTTCTGTACGAATTCGGATGTAATCGGTGTTGGCAAAAGAAAGCAAAGGCATTCCCGGCTGGACAGTATCGCCAACTTCGATAAACTTTTTAATAATCATGCCTTTAAAAGGTGCGATTGAACGTGTATCTCTAAGCATTGCATCGATTTCATTAATCGCTTCACGCGCACTTCTGACACTGGATTGAGCCTGATTAACAGCAGAACCCTGATTATAAAGATTGGCCTGACGTTGTACATCATCATCACCATAACCCATGGAGTCGCTCATCTGTTTTGTGAACATTTGATCAAACATTCCAGGAAGTCCCATACCCGGCATTTGCGTTGCATTTTCTGTTTGCGGCGACCATAATTCTCGATTATATTGAACCTGAGAGTTTTGCAGTCCGGCGACCGCCCGATCATATTGAGCCAGTGCAGATTTACGTTTCGCTAATAAACTTTCATCACTGATTGTTAATAATAAAGCACCTGCTTCAAAGGAGTCACCCTCAGTACCAGCTAAAAACTCAATTCGTCCGGGCATTTGTGCTGATAAGGTCACTTCTTTGTATGGAATAACACTACCGCCAAGATAAATTTGGTCTAAATCTTTATGTGCTCCTACTTCAATTATTTCGCTGGAAAAAACTTCCCCGCCCAATAGCAATCCAATACTTAGAACAAAAGTGCAGCTTAAGCGCCTTAACATCATTTAATACCTTTTAAGTAGTAGTTTGTAATCGTAATTCAGTTCCATATTTTTAGAGCTATACCCTAAAGCATAACTAAAATATAAAACGATTCTCATTTAATCTTGCATAAATTCCAAAAACCAGGGTGTCATTTACTATAATAAACAGCCAAAAAAGGGTCATTCCAATTTTCAGTAGAAAATGGATAATTTTACTCACAATACAATAAAAGGATGAGAACCCGTTAATTTAAGAACACTAAACTTATTATTTTTTTATCTTTATTACAAGACACTTTGTATTATTTTTATCAATATAAGCTGATTTTGTATCTAAAGAGTTTAATTATACTCTTTTTAGTATCTAGAAAAGCCTTTTTAAAACTTAAGGCTAATAAAAGTCAGAAATACCAACATCCCTGGATAATAATTATTAAGTTATATAATAATATTCTAACTTTCACATATAAAAAATCTGACTAGATTTTATTAGTCGATACTAATAAGTTTTATTAATAATATCAATTAAGGTTTACCCTAAGAACATCATCCATCCATAAATATAAACAATAGATTTCCTTTATAGACTGGATTTTATAAGAGCGCAATGATATTTTTTATCAATATCAATTGAAAGGAGAACTTATTTCATGCCATGCATTATTATAAAAACAAATCAATCTCTGCCAAAAGAAAAACAGCTCAATTGCTGCCAGTCTATTTCATTAAAAACAGCTGCATTGCTTGGCAAACCCGAAAGCTATGTAGTCAGCCCTGAAAAACATATTATCTATTTGAAATGTAAGGAATTATCCCTATTTTTGAGTGACCAGATCGACCAGAAATGTTA
>JAHXIM010000301.1:0-11389 GCA_025655635.1 gamma proteobacterium symbiont of Lucinoma myriamae
ATAACATTTCTGGTCGATCTGGTCACTCAAAAATAGGGATAATTCCTTATATTTCAAATAGATAATATGTTTTTCAGGGCTGACTACTTATCTTGGCGAGATGATGTAAGAACATCTTAAAAGCAAAAGCTGTTGATTAACAGTCAGCTTCACTTTTTATTTTTCACTCCGGTAGAATTGTCATTGAATTTTCCGAAGTGAAAATGAAAAAAGCGGACAGCAGCTGCTTAATAATTTCAGCGTTAAAAAAGTACTGATCTTAACTGTTTATTTATAAATCTTACGTTTAAACAGATCAGTACGACGGCTCACCAGACGATCCAGAAACAATAAACCATCAAGATGATCCATCTCATGCTGTACCGCACGAGCTTCATAGCCCACACATTCATAATTGATGATTTCTCCCTGTGGATTGGCTGCCTGTAAGGTGATTTTTTCTGCTCGTATGACATTGCCGGTGTAATCTGGCACTGACATACAGCCTTACACGGCCCACTTTCATGCCTTCCCAGGTTTTTATCTCAGGGTTAATGAGGATCATACAGCCATTATGTTTGATTTTTGGTTTGGCTGACACATCCACAATAGCAATGCGATGAAATCTGCCTACCTGAGGTGCTGCAATACCCACACCACCAGGGCCGGCGCGCATGGTTTCTTCCAGAGCAGACAAAAAAGTGAGCAATTCATCGTTAAATACTTCAACTGGTTCTGAAATTTGTTTTAGGACCTCATCCGGATATTTTAAGATTTCCAATACTGGCATAATATTTTCGCTTACCCAATCATGATATCAATGGGGGTCACATCAATATTGACACCATCGGCTTTAATTTGCCTGGTCGCTGTTTCTAAGGCTTCCCGACCATTTCCTGCAATACCCTCTATATGCATAATATAGATGGGATCGGCTTCATCGCCGGCAACATCTGATTCCAGATCCATTATATTAAAGCCGGCATCCAATAGATGAGTTGTCGCTTTAGCCACAATACCCGGACGATCAGCACCATAAACGGTAATTCTGGTATCTGGAATTTCATGCTGGTGAAGTTTAGCCTCAATTTCCTGAAAAGAACTGGTTAATTTTAATTCTTTAACAACCTGTTCAATAGATTGATTCAATTGTTCAATTGACTGCTCACTTTTCACCATCAGCATAATGGTATAGTTACCACCCAGACGCATCATTGATGCTTCACCCAGCTGAGCATCTGCATCAAATAAAGCCGTTGTTATTTTAGCAACAATGCCCGGTTTGTCCTGACCCACTAAGGTCAGCATTTTCCATGTACTCATAGTTTTCTCTAATAAGGGTTATGAAGTTGTTATGTTTTTTCCAGCCATATCAGGCTGGCCATTCGCCCTGTTTTACCATCCCGGCGATAGGAAAAGAATTTTTCTTGCTCAGTATAAGTACAATAATTCCCGCCGGAGACATTTTCAATACCTTGCTGTAATAATCTGACCTTAGCCAATTGATAGATATCTGCCAGATATTTATTTTTCTTATTATTAAGCGGAGTAAAACATTGTTCAATATTCTTTTGAAACAAAGCGCTCTTATGCAAAAACTCTTGTCTCACCTCATTACCCACTTCAAACTTCTCTGGTCCGATAGCGGGTCCTAACCAGATAAGCAGGTCTTCCGGCTGACACTGGCCTGCACTGAGCACCTTGTCAACGGCCTGTTCCAGAATACCATTGACCAGGCCACGCCAGCCGGCATGAACAGCCGCGACAACAGTTCCCTGCTGATTACACATTAATACCGGCAAACAGTCTGCAGTCATGACAATAGCGACACAATCAGCCTTAGTGGTATAACTGCCATCGGCATCAATTCCTATCTCCGACTGACTCGCATCAACTACTTTATTACTGTGGACCTGATTAAGCCAAATGGGTTCTGTCGGAAGTCGAGTCATTAATTGTTGGCGGTTTTTTTTGACATCCTGCAGAATATCATCAACATGCTCAGCTAAATTAAAGCTATCAAAGGGTGCTTTACTACAGCCGCCCTGCCGGGTAGTCACTAGTGATTTAATATTTTCAGGGGCGTCCCAATCAGGGATAATAATATCATTACTCAAGGCTGTTCTTCTGTATAGGCGCTCAGTAAACGTTTTAATTCACTCATATCCTCAGGTGGTGCGACTTCCCATTCCTGCCATTGCTTTGTTTGTGGATGTTCCAGCCCTAATTTACGGGCATGTAATGCCTGACGTTTAAAATTATTTAAAAAATGCTTTAAAGAATCATCACAATCAGGGGGTAATCTCAGACAACCGGCATAAACCTGATCACCTACCAGAGGAAAAGTAAGATAGGCCATATGGACTCGAATTTGATGAGTTCGCCCTGTTTCCAACTTAACCTGTAGTCTGGTATAACCGCGATAACGTTCTTTAATTCGATAATGGGTGATAGCTTCTTTACCCTGGTTAGGATTTTTCATCACCGCCATTTTCACCCGGTTTACAGGATGCCTGCCAATAGGCTCATCAATCGTACCGCCGCTGATCATTTCTCCCATCACAATGGCTTCATATTCTCTGTCAAATGCACGTTTTTGTAATTGCTTGACCAGATTCGTCTGTGCCGTCAGCGTCTTGGCAACCACTAACAAACCGGAAGTATCTTTGTCAAGACGATGCACAATACCAGCACGGGGCACATTAATCAGCTCAGGACAGTGATAAAGTAAGGCATTGAGTAAAGTACCGGTATAATTTCCCACCGCCGGATGAACCACGAGGCCGACAGGTTTATTAATCACCAGGATGCTGTCATCTTCAAAAATTATATTCAGAGGAATATTTTCCGCCAGCCATTCTCCCTGCTGCTCTTCTTCTATAGTAACCAGCAGCGTCTCACCACCAATAACTTTGGTTTTAGGCTTACAGAGTTTACCATTGAGTAAAATTTTACCCTGCTTTATCCATTGTTGTAATCGTGAACGGGAATATTCCGGCAATAAAATAGCCGCAATCTGATCAAGACGCTGACCATAATCATCTGTTGATAATTGAAATTGCCGTTTTTCAGGCTGATCGCAACAATCACTCTGTTGAGTATTTTGTTCTGTATTCATGTCCGCAAGTATACCCTATTTCCAGATGATATTTATCTATAAAAGCAGTATACTATATGGCTTTATAATAAAAAATCATCTGGGATTGCAAAGCTTTATGTCTATAACTCTTTTAAGCCGGTTTCGTCTTATTCTACTACTTGTGATTATTAGCTTTTTTACTAGCGGCTGTTCTATGATTAAGTCCTTTTTACCGGAAGAAGTGGACAAGACCAAAAGCTGGTCTGCAAGTAAATTATATGCTGAAGCCAAAGCAAACCTAGCCGAAGGTGAGTACGAGTCAGCGATTGAATTGTATGAAAAATTAGAAGCTCGTTATCCACACGGTGTCTATGCTCAACAGGCGCAGCTCGAAACAGCTTATGCTTACTACAAATTTGAGGAGCCTGAATCAGCGATTGCAGCGGCCGAGCGTTTTATTAAACTCCACCCTCGCCATGCCAATGTTGATTATGCGTATTACTTGCGTGGTTTAATCGTATTCCCGGCACGTAAAAGTATTTTTGAGTTTGTTTTTCCTCAGGATGAATCCAAACGTGATCCCAATTCTTCATTAGAATCTTTTAATTATTTCAGTGAATTAGTAGAAAAATTCCCCAATAGCAGATACTCTAAAGATGCTATTCTGCGTATGCGTTATCTGCGCAATAAAGTCTCTAAACATGAATTGCATGTAGCAAAATTTTATATGAAAAGAGAGGCCTACATTGCCGCCGTTGATAGGGCATCTTATGTGGTAGAACATTATCAACAAACTCCAGCGGTCAGTGATGCCCTGCTTCTTATGGTTGAAGCTTACACAAAACTTGACCAGCCTCGTTTAGCCCAGGATGCCCAGCGAGTCTACGATATCAATAAGCATAAATTCCATGAAGATGTATTTTTTGAAGAGGAAAGTGTGATACCCGGGATACCGGATTGGTTAAAGCCTGAGGAATAAAAGCACTATAGAAAATTCAGCTTTAGAAAAAATCCTTTCTAAAGCTGAATTTTCAGGTAGTAGAGTTTAGATTGCATCTCTATCTTGTTCACCGGTACGAATACGGACTATTTTCTCTATTGGTGAAACAAATATTTTTCCATCACCGATTTTACCTGTTCTGGCAGCATCTGAAATCACTTCAATACAACGCTCAACCAATTCTTCCTGAATCACAATCTCCAGCTTAACCTTAGGCAAAAAATCTATCACATACTCTGCACCACGATATAATTCAGTATGGCCTTTTTGACGACCAAAACCTTTTACTTCCGTAGAGGTCATTCCAGTTACACCGATTTCTGATAGTGCTTCACGGACATCATCCAGTTTAAAGGGCTTAATTATCGCTTCAACTTTTTTCATTTATGTAGTTCCTTGAATTTAAGGCAAAATATTCATTTTTTGTATTGGAGTATAGTACATCAATTTAAGCATATTATCTAACTCATACAAGCCAAAGAAAATTTATATGGCTTATAATAGATCGTCAGTGATAAAATTCAGCCATCATTAACAACTTAGTTTTTGGAGAATGTTCTCTTGGATGCACAGACCATCATTAGTGAAATGAAAGTTCTACCTGAAATTGATCCCGAATTTGAGATTCAACGGCGTATAGCTTTTATTAAAAAGCAACTCATCTCATCTGGATTAAAGAATCTGGTCTTAGGTATCAGCGGCGGTATTGATTCAACCACATGCGGACGTATAGCACAAATTGCTATTCATGAGCTCAATCATGAACAACCAGAAAATCATTACGCTTTTTATGCGGTACGCCTGCCTCATGATATGCAAGCGGATGAAGAAGACGCACAAACCTCACTACAGTTTATACAGCCCGACCATAGTTTAGCTGTTAATGTAAAGCCCGGTACTGACGGCATTCATAATGAAGTGCTTGGTGCCTTGGAAGATCAGGATTTGTTACAGCAAACACATTACGCCATTGATTTTGCCAAAGGTAATGTCAAAGCAAGAACACGTATGATTGTTCAGTTTGAAATTGCAGGTCTTGTCAGTGGACTGGTTTTAGGCACTGATCACTCAGCAGAAAATGTCACCGGTTTTTTTACTAAATTTGGTGATGGTGCTTGTGATCTCGCCCCCTTATTTGGTCTGAGCAAGCGTCAGGTCAAACAATTAGCCCAGACACTGGGAGCACCGCAAGAATTGATAGAAAAAACACCGACTGCCGATCTGGAATGCCACTCCCCATCCAAAGCGGATGAACTGGCTTTAGGGATAAAATATGAACAAATTGATGATTTTCTTGAAGGCAAACCAGCTGAGGATGAAATAAAGGAAAAAATTATTAAGATTTATGTCAATACTGAACATAAGCGTCAGACTATTCCAACGATATATGATTGAGTCGATATGGTAGTCAGTAGTCAAAAAAACAGAGACTACTGACTAAAGACTGCTCTTTTTATTTCATAATTGACAGCATTGTTTTACCCATTTCAGCAGGTGAACGAGTGATGCTCACGCCTGCAGCTTCCAGTGCTTTAAACTTTTCTTCCGCGGTACCTTTACCACCGGCAATAATAGCGCCGGCATGTCCCATGCGTTTACCTTTAGGTGCCGTTACACCGGCAATATAGGCAACCACAGGCTTAGTGACATGATCCTTGATAAATTGTGCCGCTTCTTCTTCAGCAGTACCGCCAATTTCACCCACCATGATAATGCCTTCAGTCTGAGGATCTTTTTCAAACAACTCAAGACAATCAATAAAGTTCATACCATGAATCGGATCGCCGCCAATACCCACACAGGTGCTTTGACCTAGGCCGGTGATAGTCGTCTGGTGTACTGCTTCATAAGTCAGAGTACCTGAGCGGGAAACAATACCGATTTTGCCTTTAAGGTGAATAGAACCCGGCATAATACCAATCTTACACTCTCCCGGAGTGATCAGACCCGGGCAGTTAGGACCAATAAGATAGACATCATCCGGCAGACTGGCCTTTACTTTAAGCATATCTAAAACAGGAATGCCTTCGGTAATACAGGCAATGATTTTAATACCGGCATTAGCGGCTTCCATAATGGCATCAGCGGCAAAGGCAGCAGGCACATAAATCATGGTGGCGTCAGCTGCAGTTTGCTTTACTGCATCTTTTACGGTGTTAAATACCGGTCTGTCCAGATGTGTCTGACCGCCTTTTCCGGGGGTGACGCCGCCCACAATATTAGTACCATAGGCGATTGCCTGCTCAGAGTGAAATGTTCCCTGCTGGCCGGTAAATCCCTGACAAATGACTTTAGTGTCTTTATTAATAAGAATCGACATTATACATTGGCTCCTGTGTGTGCGGCGGCAGCCTTAACCACTTCTTCAGCAGCCTGCGTAAAATCACCTCGGGAGATGATATCCAAACCACTGTGTTCTAACAATTCACGACCTAATTCAACATTCGTGCCTTCAAGTCGAACCACGACAGGTACACTTAATGCCACCTCTTTAGCGGCAGTGATAATGCCCTCAGCAATGAGGTCACAACGCACAATACCACCAAAGATATTGATTAGAATGGCTTTAACCTTATGGTCCGATAAAATGAGTTTTAATGCTTCCGCAACCCGTTCTTTAGTCACACCGCCGCCAACATCTAAAAAGTTAGCCGGATCACCACCATTATTTTTAATGATATCCATGGTGGCCATTGCCAGACCGGCACCATTGACCATACAGCCGATATCACCATCCAGCGGCACATAGTTCAGCTCAAATTCCTTGGCAAGATTTTCTTTTTCATCTTCCTGAGAAGCATCATGAAACGCCTGCATATCTTTATGACGATACAGCGCATTATCATCCAATGAGATTTTGGCATCTAAGGCCATAATCACATCATCACCGGTAACCACCAGCGGATTAATCTCAACCTGAGAGGCATCTTTATCCATAAAGATCTGATAAATGCCCTGCATGACTTTCATCAGACCTTTTTGCTGTGCCGGAGGAATATTCATGGCAAAGCCTGCTTCACGCACCTGATTAGGCATCAGGCCATTAATTGGATCAATGGGTAAAGTAATGATTTTTTCCGGATTAGTGGCAGCCACTTCTTCAATGTTCATACCACCGGTTTCTGAAGCCATAATAGTGACTCGTCGTGATGCTCTGTCAACCAGCGCACCCATATACAGTTCACGAGCTATAGAACTGGGTACTTCAATTAACAAGGTATTAATCGGCTGCCCCTGAGCATCTGTTTGAAATGTGACCAGGTTAGTACCAAGCATTTTTTCTGCAAATGCTTTTATCTCATCAATTGATTGAGCTTTGATTACACCGCCGGCCTTGCCTCGGCCACCAGCATGTACCTGTGCTTTAACCATCCACTCATTGCCGCCGAGTTCACTAACCGCCTGCTCTATTTCATCAACCGAACGAATAGTTCGATTAGCAGGTACGGGAATGCCATAGTCAGCAAACACTTGTTTTGCCTGATACTCATGTAAATTCATGATTATGTCACCAATTTTGTGTATTGAGTTATATTGAATTCTTTTTGGAGCGGGTATTCTAACTTAGTTTGGCGTGATTTATAAGACTGCACTCTGCTCTAGCAGGATCATTCAAAGAAAAATAGTCTCAAAAATGAGAAAACAGGCAAAAAAATTCTATTTCTGCTATTATTCAGCTTCTTTTATCTTTTGAGTCACTTAAAATCAGACATCTATTTTAAACAAACTAATCGCTCAATAATTTAATTATCACAGGACTATTTCGTGGGTCGAATTTTACTAATCTTAGGTATCCTTTTTCTTGTCTGGATGGGCTATCGTTTTCTCAATAATACCTGGTCAGCAAGAGTCAAAGAAGTTGAGAAAAAGGCACATAAAAAATCACAAGAGCAGCCTAAACAGGTGCAGCAGATTAAAGCTTGCGCCTATTGTAAAACCCACATTCCTGAGAATGAGGGCATCTATGAGAAGGGGCAGTTTTTTTGCAGTTATCAACACCTTGATCGCTATCTTGAGCATAAATAAGCTTGACTATAAATAAGTTAGTTTTGGTAAATATTAATCATGTCAAAATCTGAGTTATCCGAGCAAAAAAAAACAGGGCATTCCTTTTTTTTACCCGAATTCAAACCTGATTTTACTCAAGAACAGAAGTCATGGCGTCCATTACATTTTTTAAATTTATACCGCGTATTAATTTCAGGTATTTTTGTTAGTCTGATTTTTTCTAACATTCAAATAAGCCCCTTCGGTGTTACCCACCCGGAATTATTTCAAATCACCAGTTTTGCCTACCTGACAGGCAGTCTTCTAATTGGTATAACTATTCGCTGGCGCTGGCCGGCACTCTGGCTGCAGAAACACGCTCATATCCTTTTTGATTTTTGTGCCATCATTCTCATTATACATGCCAGTGGTGGTGTAAAAAGTGGTGTTGGTTTGCTATTGCTCACTCCCATTGCTGCCATCAGCATTTTATCTTTTGGGCGCTCCTCGATTTTTTTTGCAGCCATCGTCTCTCTGGCATTATTTGCCAGCCAAAGTTATTTAAAACTCACATTAGATATTTCTCCTTCTTATGCTCAAACAGGTTTATTAGGTGGTGCACTTTTTATTACTGCCTTATTAACTAATTATCTGGTCAATAAAACAGAAGAAAGTGTTGAAATTGCCAGCCAGAGAGAAGTTGATCTGGCTAATATGGAACAATTAACTCAGTTTATTATGCAGCGAATGCAAACCGCTGTTATCGTCGTTGATTATTTAGGTAATGTTAAACTGGTTAATGATACAGCAATCAATTTACTCAAGCTCACTAACATAGAGTCAGAACAGCAAGCTAATCTTTATGAGTATTCGTTAGAGCTTGGTGAGCTATTTCATACCTGGAAAACAGAACCTGATTTTCATACAAAACACATCACACTGGAAAAAGATGCAACTGAATTAACCGTTAAATTTGCAGTTCTTAGTAATAAACCTGATAGCGGTACTGTTGTTTTTATTGAAGATAACGCGGAACTAACACAAGAAGCTCAACAATTAAAGCTGGCCTCTCTGGGTCGCCTGACTGCCAGTATTGCCCATGAACTACGCAATCCACTAGCAGCAATTCGTCATGCTGGTGAATTGCTCAGTGAATCCCCTTCTCTTGAAAAAACCGATCACCGTTTAACAGAAATCATTGAAAAACAATCTATTAGAGTTAATGATATTATTGGCACTGTACTTAATTTAAGCCGACGTCAGAAAGCAGGGCAGGAAAGCATTAACCTGTTTCATTGGGTCCAGGAATATCTGGCTGAATACATACAATTACCGCAAGAGCGATTTTATCTGAAATTTGAATCAGAAGACTTAGAGGTTTTATTTGATCAGCAACATTTACAGCAGATTTTTAACAATTTAATTCAAAATGCATTAAGACACACCATTGAAGACAATCACCATTTTCGCCCGGTGATAATAAGCGCAGGTATTGATGCCATGAATAAGACACCCTATCTTCAAGTTATGAATTACGGCCCGCGTATTCCCAAAGAAGATTTCGCACAACTTTTTGAACCTTTTTTTACCACAGAAGCCACAGGAACCGGATTAGGTTTGTATATTGCACGAGAACTTGCCGTATGTAATTCTGCCAAGTTAGAATACATAGATGTTAAAGAAGGTGCCTGCTTTCAACTGAGTTTTGCTGATCCGAGAAGAAAAAATTAATATGACCAAACATCTTGCCCTTATCGTTGACGATGAACCTGATATTTGTGAGTTGCTAGAGCTGACACTTAATCGTATGGATATTGATACCTTATCTGCCGGTGATCTAAAAACTGCCTATCAACTATTGACTGTTCACAATATTTCCATCTGTCTAACTGATATGCGTTTACCTGATGGTAACGGCATTGAACTGGTCAAAAAGATACAAACCCAGTCAAAACACATTCCTGTTGCAATGATCAGTGCTCATGGAAATATGGATACTGCTATTGAGGCATTAAAAGCCGGAGCCTTTGATTTTGTTTCCAAACCCTTAGAACTGGCAGAATTAAGAAACCTGGTCAATTCAGCAATAAAATTGGCCGATAAAAATCTTCCACAAAATACTCCTATTCAAAACACAGCTTCTGATCAAGCTGATTTGCCAAAAATAGTTGATAACGTAACCTTTGATAACACATTAACTGACAAGAAATTACTGCTTGGTAATTCCCCTGCAATGCAGGAGACCAATAGAATGATAGTTAAACTGGCTAAAAGCCAGGCCCCGATCTATATCAGTGGTGAATCTGGAACAGGCAAAGAATTAGCCACCAGACAAATCCATCAAATGAGCTCACGTTCAGATAAGCCCTTCATACCTGTGAACTGTGGCGCCATTCCATCTGAACTGATGGAAAGTGAATTTTTTGGTCACATAAAAGGGAGTTTTACCGGTGCTAATAAAGACAAGCAGGGACTATTTCAAGCGGCATCAGGAGGAACATTATTTTTAGATGAAGTAGCTGACTTACCCTTATCGATGCAAGTTAAATTACTCCGGGCCATACAAGAAAAAGCCATTCGTTCTGTCGGTTCACAAAAAGAAGAAAAAACTAATGTCCGGATTATCAGTGCAACCCATAAGAATCTAAAACAACTGGTTGCCGACGGAGAGTTTCGAGAGGATTTATACTATCGCATTAATGTGATTGAATTACTAATGCCTCCTCTAAGAAAACGTTCTGATGATGTTAATCTTCTATGTGATTTCTTTTTAGAAAAATTTTCATTTGATGATGACTACCACTTATCAACAGAAGCTGCTGACATACTTAAACACTATTCATTTCCAGGCAACGTACGTGAATTAGAAAACATACTGGAACGGGCTGTGACATTGTGTGATGAATCAATTATTCAGGCACATGATTTGTCACTTCAGGAAGCTATAGAAAAAACACCTCATACAAGTGAAGCATCCAGCCCTATATTAAAGCCGACACTATCACCATTAAAAGATGAGCAGCAAATAAAACAAGCCCTGGAAGACACTCACTGGAATCGAAAAGCAGCAGCAGAATTATTGGGTGTTACCTATCGGCAATTTCGTTATAGCTTAAAAAAATTAGGCATAGATTAGGGAAATTTAAAATAAAAATAATACTCATCGACTCATTTTTTTTGTGCCGCTGGTCATTATTTCATAAGCGGCAGTAATAATAAAAATCAGCCCGTCCGGGTTATAAAAACTGTGTTCAATAATAACCTGTATCATTTCATCATAAAGCAAAGAGGCTTTTTATATGGCTGTTATTAATATCATGGCATTACGCCATAGTGCTTTTTAT
>JAHXIM010000301.1:11489-15037 GCA_025655635.1 gamma proteobacterium symbiont of Lucinoma myriamae
GCTTTTTATATGGCTGTTATTAATATCATGGCATTACGCCATAGTGCTTTTTATGCTCCCCTTTTAATGACAATCAAAGGCGGTTATCTCACAAAACAAGGCTTAAATCCGGTTTATAACGTGGCCACTGCAGACAACCCAATTGATAAAAACCTGCAGGCAGGAACAGCGCATTTGTCCCAGTCAGGAGCAGCCGTAAGTTTTGCACTCCTGGAGAAAGGTGAAAAACCTGATATTGTTCATTTTGCAGCCATTAATAACCGCGATGGTTTTTACCTGACTGCTCGGGAAGCTAATGAAAATTTTAAGTGGTCTGATCTGGAAGGACAGGAAGTACTGGTCGATCACCTGTTTCAACCTTATGCAACATTACGCTATGCTATGCATCTCAATGGCGCTGACTTTGATAAAATCAAAATTATTGATGCCGGCAATGTAGAACAAATGGATCAGGCTTTCCGTGCAGGTCAGAGTTCTTTTGTCCATCAACAGGGGCCAGCACCACAGCAGCTATAGCATGACGGCCTGGGACAAATGGTCGCTTCTGTCGGCGCAGCAATTGGCCCGGTTGCTTTTAGTAGTCTCTGTGCAAACCGCAGCTGGCTGGAGACAGATATGGCAAAGGCCTTTCTATACGCGTATCAGCAAGCGATGCTTGATATCATTGAGATGCCGGCAGATAAAATTACAACGATTATTCATGACTTTCTACCTGATATTGATAGAGATGTTCTGATAAAAACCATTGATGCCTATAAACAACTCGATACCTGGAAAGCAGACATCACGATCAACAGTGATAGCTACCAGAACTTATTAAAGATCTTTCTTCATAGCGACTACATCACTAAAGCACATCCAATGGAAAGTTGTATTGTTAATCCTTAATCTTATGAAAAATTAAGGCTGTGGAAACAAATTGACTACAATGAAAGCTAAGTTAAAGATGTTCAAATTATCTTTTACCTATATAGAATCCAGTGCATCTATCGCTTCTACCAGAGTATCAACCGGGTATACAGTGATCCCCGATGGGAGGCTTTTAGGCACATTTGCCTTGGGACAAATACAATAACAAAATCCTTGCTGTGCTGCCTGTTTTATTCGTTCTAAACCACTGGGAACGGCGCGAATTTCACCAGACAAACCTACTTCCCCAAAGGCCAGCCAATCTTGTGGAATAACACGATTTTGGAAGGATGAAATCATCGATAATACTAATGGCAAATCAGTACTGGGATCAGATATTTTTAACCCGCCGACCAGATTCACATAAAGCTCCTGATCAAATATGGCAATATTGCCATGACGCATAAGTATGGCAACCAGCATATTCAGCCGGTTTTGATCCAGACCAACAGCTAACCTTCTTGGATTACCCTGGCTGCCTTCAACAACCAGTGACTGCAGCTCAACCAGCATGGAACGGGAACCTTCCCATAGTGCGGCAACCATAGAACCGGGATGAGGCTGACGACTACGATTTAAAAAAATAGCAGAAGGATCAGTAACCGCTTTTAAATAGCCGTTATCGGGCATCATGGCCAGAATACCTAATTCATTAATCGAACCAAAACGGTTTTTTTGCGAACGTAATTCACGAAATCGCGAACCCTCCATAACCAGCAGATGCATCATCACATCAGCAATATGTTCAACCACTCTGGGTCCGGCCACACAACCATCTTTGGTGGTATGACAGATCACAATCATGGCCACGCCATTTTGTTTGGCATATTGAGTTAAGGCATGAGCACATTCTCTTAATTGTGTGACACCACCAGGAGTTCCCTGAGCATCAGGATGGTACATAGACTGTAATGAATCAATGACCACCAATTTGACCTTAAGCTCACTAATCATCGTTAAAACAGCCAGAACATCGGTTTCTGCGGCAATATCCAAATGTTCTGTGGGTAATTTAAGACGTACCGATCGCATCGCTATTTGTGACAGCGATTCTTCACCACTAAAATAAATAGCCTTAGTATCATGACTCAACTCACATAGGGTTTGTAGAGTCAGTGTTGATTTCCCCGCACCGGGTGTGCCTGCCAGCAAGATAACGCTGCCCGATACGATACCGCCGCCCAGCACCCGATCAAACTCACTATTTCTGGTACTAAATCTTGGTAATTCATCTAATGTGACTTCACTGAGTTTTTGTACCGATTCTTTCGCACCGGCATAGCCTTTGAGGCTCACAGGTCCCCTGGGTGTTTTCAATCCTTTAGGTTCTTTAAACTCGGTCAATGTATTCCATGCACCACAACTTTCACATTGTCCCTGCCACTTAGAAAAAGTATCGCCACAGTCACTGCATAGAAAAACGGCTTTTATTGTTTTTGCCATTAGATTTTTATTGCCTCACTTAGATAAAACAGCAAATAGTTTAACGTATTTTCTTTAAAATTTGAAAAAATGTATAAGGGATTTCCCCAAAATTAATAAGAATATTAGTAAATTCTATTTTATTCATAACAAAATTAAATTACTATCAAAGCAAATAATAAAATAATTATAAAATCGACAAAAAACCAATTTTCTATAAATGCTTTTTTCATAGAAAAGGAATTATTAGAAATTAAAGAGCTTAATTTATACCCAATAGAGGAAATTAAAATGGAACTTTTTTCAGAAGAATGGATGAAAAAATTTATGACCGAGTGGAACAATGAGACTTCACTCGCTAATGAACTGGCAAAAATCAACTTCAATTCAACCATTGTCTATGGTTTTGAAAGTGAAGAGAAACCAAGAGGCGTCATTCAAGTTAAAAATGGACATGTCACCAAAGCAGGTGTCTATCATGGCGAAGAAAACAACTGGGATCTGCGTGCTGAAGAAGATACCTGGAAAAATTGGATGAAAAAAGAAATGGGAATGATGGGAATTGGAGCAGCCTATACAACCCGTAAGCTGAAATTTGCCAATGGTGATTATAAAACCATGATAAAAAACCCGCGCATGGCGGCTCCTTTTATCAAAAGTTTTGCGGTAATGGGACGAGTTTAACCATAGAAGCACTTCAGGATAAAATAGGATGCCAGAAAGTTTCGAATAAATCTGGCACATACTATTTCTCAAATATACTCTAAGTGGACACCAGTGTATCAATCGGAACCGTCCCAGAGCTACAATTTACTGCTTTTATCAAGAATATAATCTAGTGCAAAAAGCTGAAATTTTAAAATTGTAAAACCTACCTTAGATTTATAAATTACATTTTCAGGAAAGGAGCACAGAGTAGTAATTAGAGGAAACAGAAGTTTATCTCTTCCCTTTTCAGCAATTTAACAATTTCATCCAAATAAAATATTTTGGGAAAATCGGTAAGAGCACTTACCTGCTGGTAGGTTAAATTCATTAGTATTAATTCAGCATGGAAAAATTAAAAATGTAAACTTCTACAATTTATACCTGGTCCGATTTGATTTCACTACTAATCACTGGTTTCGTTAGTGATCTGTCAACACTTTTCAGGACACTCAATTACACAACTTTTTGCATCTCTTCGTAATCTACTGGTGACCAATAATCATTGGTAG
>JAHXIM010000350.1 GCA_025655635.1 gamma proteobacterium symbiont of Lucinoma myriamae
AAATGGTTGGATACAATTTACATAGCGGTGATCCTCCTACAGGGGACTTACACCCCATTAGTTTATGCCCATGACGGGCGTACACAATAAGGAAAATGGAATTACTCCATTTGTATTATATTGAGGAGAAGTTGTGGTGCAAGCCCGTAAGTTTACTCGAACCCCCACTGATGCCCCTATTTCATTTGCAATTAATGGTATGATTGGTGAACATCAACACTATCTGAAAGATACAGGCCAGGGCGGACTTTGTATTAAGTCACTTGGCTGTATTAAACCTGGTACTCAGTTGAGTATTAGTGTTCCCTTTTTGGATGGAATTCACTATATCAGCGGCAAAGTAGCATGGTGTTTATCCCTGGACAACGTCCAATATTTATTGGGCGTAGAGTTTGAAGATATTGTTACACAATCAACTATAATCACCAAATTCCTGGGGGGAATTATACATTTGGATGAAAATCCCCAGAGGGATTCATTGTGAAACAATCCCTATTTGTGTACACATAAACGCAGTTGCTGATATTTTTGATTTAAACATTTACAACGACTGGTCTTCAGAAATAATGCTTAAACAATTACAAAAAAATTCTCTCTCACTTATCAGCCTTGTGGTTGCGCTGTCAGCATTATTCTATAACACCTGGAGAAATGAACAAACTGAATATAATCGTAATATTCGTAATGCTGGTTTTGAAGTGTTATTGCATATAGGAGAAATACAACGTATTACCTATTTAGCACATTATGACAAAGATACCCTTCGCGGAAACCCTCGCAGCGGCTGGGTTGAGGTGCTAGTTATCCGAGATTTAAGTCAGCTTATGCCGACACCTGTGATTAAGGCTGCCGAGGAGCTAAATGACAGCTGGAGCCAACACTGGGATATTTTAGGTACAAACTCTGATATTGGTGTGGCTGATATTGATCATAAAATAAATCAACTCCGCATAAAAGTCCTGGCAAGTCTCAAGGTGCTTGAATAGCTAAAGAAAAATCACCTGCAGTTAAAGTGATATCCATATCACTGTCCTGAAGTGTTATGAGCGTTTTCGCCAGTTCATTTTCAAAGAGCCAAAACGAACACCTTCCGGCTTTTTTAAAAAAACAAATCAAACTTCAAACAATCAACCTACAGCAAACCTGCTTACAGTAGCCCCTTACATCAAAAAATTCCAGGAGCAAACCATTCCTGATAAACATTTTAGGCTCTCAGGGCTTGACCGCACTTACTAATTGTAAGATTTATTTCATACTAATTTCAGCCAATTCTTACAAATCCTTAAATTATTACCTACAACCCTAGCAGCCTCTACTGGGTATAATTTAGCTACAATCTAGAAGAGAAAGATAAGATATGAATACTGACTTAGAAACGCAAATCATAGTAGACATTCTAAACCTGGAGGAAGTATTAAAAAAAGCTGTCGATTTGAACAGGCATCAAGACGTTCTAAATATGTACCAGTGCATGATTGAAGTTAAGAATGACGAGTTAGAGCAATTTAAAAGTATGGAAAATATCAAGAGTGAAAGAACTTTGACCGAAGAGGTAGAAAGGCTGTACAGATTCTGCTGAAATAGATGAGCTGTCAGAATCTATATTCATTGCAATTAGTGTAACAAATCCATTATTCGGCGATTTTCCAGCCAGGCCTGTTCATCCAGAAAACGGCGCAACTGCTGTGATAACTGTGCCACGGTACGTTGGGTGTATTCACCCGCTTCCAGCCAGTCATAATGAACACGTCGGGTTCGCTTATCCGGTTTAATCTCATCCATTATAGGCAAAGAAAGCACCTTATCCAGGCGTTCGCTGAACTCTTTCTGCCGTTTGGGTGACATCAGAAAATCCCAGAAAGCTCGAAACTATTCCCCTGATCAGAATCAGCAATCGCATCCCGTTCACCCATGATCTCAGCGAGCAGTTCCCCTTTTTTGCCTTCCCCGGTGGCAATTTGCTCACGGACATTTCGATCCAGTTGACGGAAATTATACTCAACTTCCCGAAAATCTGATAAGAGTTCACAAGCCTGTTGAGTAAATTGCATAAAACGCTCTTTTAAAGCGGTATCATCCAATAGCGAGACATTGCCCTGTACGACTTGGGCAATTTCAGCATCAATGGCCTCTCTGCGTTTTTGCAGTTCCTGCAACCTGTTTTGCTGATCCTCATCGCTGCCTTCACTGAGTTGGCGTAATAATTCAAACAGCGAAAGTAAACGAGACTCAGTGCCGACAAAGCTTCGCTGACTGAGCCCTTCCAACCATCCTAAAGCTTTCTCGGTAGAAGGTGTCAGATCAAATTGCACTTCATCAGAGCCATGGCGATAAAATTTTCTCAACCAGCCTTTCTCTGGTGCAGTCCAATCATTCAAATAGGCCCGGGCTGTTTTGGGAAACGACTCATCACCCAGTCTATCGCGTAAATGAAACAGTTCATCTTCCAGTGCTTCCACCAAATCAGCTTGAGGTATAATTCTAATATTAGGTTCAACAAATACTTTCTGGAAAAAACTGGCAATTAAGGGGGCATGAGGACTGGTCAGTTAACACCAGGCTGGATGATTTTGCCTAAGCGCTTTAAGAGTTTGATAGTCAAGAGCCATACTATAGCGACTTGAGAGGTAAGAATAACCGACGACTCTCTACGGCTAATTGTTCAAAACCATATTGTTCATAAAATCCAGCAGCATGTTCATCTATCGCATCAACGACCATCGCATAAATGGCAATCTCTGTACTTACAGCCAAAGTACGCTTAAGCGCATCCATCAGGAGCATTTTGCCCACGCCATTGCCTTTTACATCAATGACACAGGCTAACCTTCCAATAAGGGCAGCAGGTATTGGGTGCTTAGGCAGTTTATGTGCCAAGTCAACAGGCAGATGAGATAATTCAATTGATAGTGTACTAAGAGTATAGTAGCCAATAATGTTCTCAGGATTTGCTTCAGTAGTAGCAACAAAAACCTTCGAAATTCTACGCTTAACATCCTGTTTCGCTTGTTTTTTCAGGTAGTTATCCAAAGCTTCAACGCCACAATAGAAGCCTTGCCTGTTATGTAGCGAACCAAGCGGCTCAATAACCAGTTTTTCATATCCAGTCATTTAGAATTCACACATTTCTCATGCTCATTTAGTGCAGCAACCAGTTTTCTATTGAATTTAACTGGTGCAGACAAAGCATTGAAGAAAGTTTCAGAATCCTTTACATTCAAGCTCATCACTTCATGTTCCTGAATCGTTTTTTCAGCGCGAGAAAGCGCACTGTTCAGGACAAATTTGCTCACGGTTTGACCTTCAAAGCTGGCAGCACGTTCAAGCATCAACTTTGCTGCATGTTTAAGTCGAAGATTTATACGTTCATCATTTTGTGTCCCGGTCACCATCAGTATTACCTCAATTGTTTTATGTCATTAATTAAAATGTACGTCATAATGGTGCCTTTGTCAATTTTATTGGTATTAAATAAATTGCCAGTTTGAGTGTATTACTTTAAGAGGAAGAGAATTTCAGGCTGGTATTAATATTATATCTATGGAAAAAGACTTCTTTGATCAAGTAAAGAAGATAATGGGATATATGTAATTCCAATGAGCGCCATGTGTCGATGGCATGATCAGATGATATTTTAGCCTTTTTAACTTCCAACCATCTAGCCGCAATATGCTCAAGTGTATTACTGTGAGCCGTTTTATTTAAGCGATTTTCTTCTTCACGATGTTCTTTAGGGTCAATATCTTTAACCAGTAATTCTCTCGCTGTATCGCGTTTGCCACGAGCATCAGCCAGAGATAAGTCAGGGTATGAGCCAAAACTTAAACAAGTACGTTGTTTTGTGTATGGTCTACGGTAATCAAATAACCACAATTTTGAGCCATTGGGTTTGATTCGCAATTGAAGCCCTCCACCATCTGAGAGGGTGTAAACCTTATCTTTTGGCTTTGCTTGCTTAACTTCTGTATTAGTTAGTGGTTTGGTAGTTCTGGCCATTTTAGTAGTACCGTTTTTGGTGGTACACCTATGGTACTACAATTAGTACTACTAATAAAACTGGTTTTTATAGGATGAGTTAGTAAGTTATAGGTAGCAACTTATAACTAAACAGTTGATTTTAGACGTAAAAAAAGCCGTCCTAGGACAGCTTTAAATACATGATTGGTGGAGATGGCGGGAGTCGAACCCGCGTCCAAAAACATTCTGCCTTCTGCCTTTCACATGCTTAGCACTACCGGTAGTTTTAATGAGCTGCTGACGGGTAGCCAGGGCAAAAGCTCACGAGTCCGTTTAAAGTTTAACCTGCTGAACTCGGACTGAACCGCGGGCGAAAGCTGTGTTAAGTGACTTCTGAGTAACCCCCACAGATAAAGGTAGTCAAAAGCTAGCTGGTTTTTAAGCGGCTAGAGCGTAATTATCATCGTTTGCAATTACTTTAAGTTTCCAGACTTTTTAACGAGAGTACTGAAATTACTCGGCATGAACATCAGGGGTCCAATCTCTGTCGAAGCCGTTTCATCCCCATACCCAAGTATATAGGGGCACACAGGTCATTTTTCAATAGTAAAACCTAGATATTCATTACTATTCAATAATATTGGACGCAAATGAATGAAAAAAACAATGGCTATTAGGGAAATTACTAATTGCTTATATTAATATAGATGGATATACTTAATTCTAACACATTAAAAAATACAAAATAGTAACACACAGAACAAAATACTGGAGAGTATAAAATGAAAAAATTATTAATTGCAGCGGCAATCGCTGGCGTGACCACTCTTTCAATGTCTGCTAACGCCTGGTGGGGCGACGACGGTAATAGCAACACTAACTGGAATGGCGGCGGCTATAACAACTGGGACAACAATGCCTCTGGTAATGGCTATGGCAATGGCTGGGGCGATGGTTCTGGTGATATGGATGCAGATGGCGACTTTGAAATTACAATAAAAGGCCGTGGTCGCGGACGTGGTAATGCTAACACCCGTGGTTCCGTTTATGGAAGTGGTAATGGTTATAACAACTGGGACAACCGTATGAACACCTACGGTGACAATCGTTATGTAAACCAGGGCAACTATAATAGACCATATGGCTATGCACCTTATGCTCCTGCTCCTGTTGCTCAACCCGCTGCAGCAGCACCTGCCCCAAAAGCAGCCGCTAAATAAAAGAATCATTGAGTAAGCATATTAGGTAGAGTTGTTTTTTCTTACTCTACCTTATCCTGCGTTAGGTAGAGTTGTTTTTCTCACTCTACTTTACTCCTGAGTCAGGTAAAGCTGTACTGCTTAGATTTATTTATTAAAGCCTGAAATACTGACAAGTATTTCAGGCTTTTTTAGGTTTCAGGGCCGCAGAAATAAAAGATAGATATCAGGCCTGAAAATCAGGATAATATGCACTCTTTTAAAATGAGTTATAAACGAGTTTATCTATGGATCTTCATACACACCCTGATATTCATCCCCAATTAAACCCGGGAGATTTTGTCATTGATGCAACTGAACAAAATTTTGAGCATGTGGCTATTAACGAATCA
The DNA here is from genome assembly GCA_025655635.1 of gamma proteobacterium symbiont of Lucinoma myriamae. GTDB lineage: Bacteria > Pseudomonadota > Gammaproteobacteria > GRL18 > GRL18 > GRL18. The sequence goes on from JAHXIM010000350.1 coordinate 5,549, forward strand.
AATAAAAGGCTGGTTTTAGTCGATATCAGTGCTGACTGGTGCGGTCCTTGTAACGTACTGATGCCAATTCTGGATAAGCTGTCAAAAGAGTATGACGGACAATTTTTATTAGCAAAAGTCGATGCTGATGAGAATATGCGTATTGCCGGAAAGTATAAAGTAAGAGGCTTCCCTACGGTCATTGCTTTTGTTAATGGTGAAGAGGTCGATCGTTTTCATAGTGCGCAAAGAGAACCATTTGTCGTAGACTTTATTGAAAACCATCTTTTTTAATTAACGTTGAGTAAAATAGTCAGCAAGATATTGTTCAAAGCTGATATTGTCAGCCGCTTCTAGTTCCCGTTGTTTTTCTCTTGATGCTTTTACTGCCTGCAGGTGGAACTGTTCCTGCTGTGCACTCAAATGTAGATTTTTATAATAGTGAGAATGCTGTCGGGACATACGTTCTGCAAAGCGATGAAAACTTTCACCATCCTGATGCATATCATCCAGCATCCTTGCTGAAGGTGTCATATCAGGATCCAATATACGTTCAGTCTGTTTATTAAGACTCGCTGTATAGGGTTTTTCCGGGTTATCTGCATCAAGCAGCAGACAAACTCCTGCCATTTCCTGCATAATTTCCATGGCCCAGTCCTTCAAGGTCTGGTTTTGCCCATTGCGAATGAGTTTTAATCCCGGCATACGGCCTTTATGTGCCGTCAGCATTTCATTATGATCAATTTCCTGACGTTCCGGCAGCTCTATAACAGGGCTGTCATGTAATAAACAAAACAGTAAAAAAGCTTCTAAAAAGTGTAACTGGCTTTCATTGACTCCAAGAGGATCAAAGGCATTCACGTCTAATGAGCGCAATTCAACGTATTGCACACCACGTTTAGCTAAGGCAATGGTTGGTTTTTCATTACCCTGTAAAATTTGTTTTGGACGAATAGTCGAATAATATTCATTTTCAATTTGTAAAATATTGGTATTAAGCTGCTGATATTTTCCATCTTTAAGCAAACCAAATTTTTCATATCCTTCATAGGGTGTATTGATTGCCCAGTCCAGAGAACTGATATAGCTGTCTATATTTTTGTAACAGGCCTTAATCCCGGATTCATTTTCTTTATTATTTTGATAGCCAATGTCTCCCATACGTAACGATGTAGCATAAGGCTCATAGTAAGTGCTTTCATCAAATTCATCCAAAGTTGTTGAGCCGCCCAGTAAAAAAGACTTACATACAGCTGGTGATGCTCCAAAGAGATAAGGGACTAACCAGCCCATACGCTGGCTGTTTCGAATCAGATCGAAATAACGTGTATTAATAAAATCCTGAGGTTCTTGCCGATCATCTTCTAAATCCTGTAAAACAGGCCAGAATGATTCACTAAGAGAAAAATTAAAGTGTACGCCGGCAATTAGCTGCATTGCCCGACCATAACGATGTCCAAGTCCTCTGCGATAGACATTTTTCATCGTTCCGGCATTAGACGTACCATAATGAGCAAGTGGGATGCTGGACTCTCCAGTCACCACACAAGGCATACTGGTGGCCCATAAAATCTCGTCCTGGAGATTTTTATAAACAAATTTTTGGGTATTTTGCAAAAAACCCAGCGCCTCAGAAATCTGACTAAAAGGCGGAGTAATAAACTCAGTCAAGGCTTCAGAATAATCAGTGGTGATATAAGGATGCGTTAAGGCAGAGCCAAGCGCTTCAGGATGTGCTGTCTGGGCTATACTACCAGAACGATTGACACGCAGGCTTTCTTTTTCCAGACCAATCTGATTACCTGTCAGCAATTGTGAATCAGGCAGATCCAAAAGAGCTTTGAGGCGCTTTTTGAGAATATGATATTTATGCATTGAAGACTTTAATCCTGAATTTCTTCTTTAACTTCACATTGAGTTTCGTATAGACCACTCGATACATAAGTCAGGTAGATATAGCGCAATAGCACCATAACAACAGCTGATACTGGCAAGGCAATCAATACTCCGACAAAGCCAAACAATTGTCCGCCAACAAGAATGGCAAAAATAACGGCAACCGGGTGTAAACCAATACGATCGCCTACTAATAGGGGTGTCAATAACATACTTTCTACAACTTGCCCTATACCAAACACAATCGCAATGGGAAATAATAAACTCAGATCATGAAGCTGCATGAAAGCGGCTGTAACCGCAGCAAGAACACCGACAATAAAGCCTAAATAGGGAACAAAGCTGACGATACCGGCTAAAAGCCCGACTAATAAGGCTAATTCCAGGCCTGTTATCCAAAGTCCCACTGAATAAATAGTTGCCAGACAAGCCATCACAAGAAGCTGACCACGCATAAAAGCCGCCAGAACTTCATCAGATTCTTTCGCTAGCCGGGCAACCAGAGGTTCAATATGGCGCGGGATCAAATGATCAATTTTGTCCACCAGAACATCCCAGTCACGCATAAAATAAAAAGCAATCACCGGGATTAACACAATATTAGACAACCAGGCAATAATAAGCATACCTGAAGTAGAAATCGAGTTAACCAGATAGCCTGCCAGACCACCAATACTACGCCAATTTTCCCCTATTGCTTTTTTTAAAATAGTGAGGTCAATTCCATTTTCTGAATTTTGATTTGCCAAGCCAGTAACACTCAGTAGCCTGGGTATCACATGAGTTTGCAGGTATTCTATAAAGTCGGGTAATTTCTTCACTAATGCCATTATTTGATTTTCTAATAAAGGGACCAGTAGAAGAATCATCGCCAGCAGGAGTATGGAAAAGAAAATAAAAACAATGCTTACCGACAAACCTCTGGAAAGCTTACGCGCTTCAAATTTATCAACTAAGGGATCACCAAGATAACCCAAAAATGCCGCTACCAGAAACGGCGTTAATATGGGAGACAACAGGTAAAAGATCCAGCCGATTAATAACACAATCGACAATAGCATCCACTTTTGTGATTCACTCATCACCAGGCTCTTATCTGGCATACCAATATTCTAAATCCGGTTGTAAGGGTTGTGGTACGACAGGCATTGCTTCTATCACTTTTGTTTCATCAGGGGATTTTTGTGTTTCAGTTGTTTTGTCCACTGAATCTAAAGCCGCTTCTCTTGAACTGGGCTGTTTAGTGGAGTCATCACTTGTTGAATTTTTTTTATCCAGATCATCAAGAATGACTGCTTTGTAGCGATTGTCAGCATCTTCAGTATCATTAAAATCACGACGACTTCGTTCTACCGAATTAAGCATATCACCCAGACTAATTTCCTGAATCAATGACGTTTGACTGCCTAGAAATTCAATATTGTAAATTAACCTGTCCTGCTCCATCTGCACTAAAGTAAGAGATTTAACGGTTGCCAGATTACGTAAATAATCATCCAGCTCCTGAAACCCTTTAAAATTATTAACATTATTAATTTGTACCAAGAAACCCGTTCTACCGCCTTGCTGATCAAACTGAGTAAATTGTTGTGCTAATTTATCCGCCAGCTCATCAATCCCTGAAGCCAGAACCCGCTCTAATTTTTCATCACGTATTTCCCAGCTTTGTGTCTCACCCAATAGTAATAAATTCCATTGACTAACCCATAGTCCACTCGGTTCTTTAAATAGTCGTGAGGTAAGCGTTGACTGAGCCTGGTAACGTTTTGATGCTAGTAAAATGGCATCATTAAAGTTCCCCCAAATATCGGTGGCAGAAATGCTGGACTGATCCTGCAGATCCAAAAAAGGAAAGATAAGAGAAATACCGCGAGATTCAGCCTGCATTTTAAATGCATCATAGATTTGAGGTGCATCATGCTGACTTTTTAAAAAACGCTTTCCCTTCACTTCTTGAGAAAACCAGATTAGGGTCTCAGGTCTGACTTTTCCCCATACAGGTATCTGCGCTTCTGTTAATAAAGCATTAATCGTTCTGGGATTAAATCGAGCCCAGAACCACTTTTCTTTTTCTACTGTTTTATTTTCTGGCGCGCTGTTTTCTATCAACTGATCAGAAGAGATGATTTTATTATCATAGCGAAATTGAGAAATAGCGCCTTCCGCTTTTTTCAATAAGGCATCATACGCAGGTGAAGAAACCACATCTGATCGGCCTGATACTTTAATCAGGACCTGACTAAACGCTTCTTTGATCAGATCATTTTCACCCATAGTGGTCTCAGCTTTAACACTGGCTTCATAAAGCTTGCCTGCATCAACAGCAAAGCCGGACTGAGCAAAAAGCAGGCTGCTCAGAAGAATAAAACAAAAATTTCTGACTTGCCTTATTTTAAGCTGACTTGTATTTAATTGGCTTATAGTTAATTGCATTGTTAAGTTAAGTTTCAAGGTTTAGTTCCCTTTTTGTGTTCCCTGACAGGATTATTCTAACCCGATAGAATAGCAAAAATATGCTCGTTAGTATAACCCAAATCTGCGTTAACCTTATCCTAAACAGCAATAGACTTATGGTTTGTGGATTCTGCAATTACATTTGCAGTATAATACCCCTTTTAAATTCGGAGCAGCCAGGTGAGCAAACAATCTCTCAGTTATCGTGATGCAGGTGTAGATATAGATGCGGGTAACTCGCTTATCGAGCGCATAAAGCCTTATACAAAAGCAACACAAAGACCTGGTGTACTCGGTGGTTTAGGTGGTTTTGGAGCTTTATTTGAATTACCACTTGATCGTTATAAAAATCCCGTTTTAGTCTCTGGCACTGATGGAGTCGGTACTAAATTAAAATTAGCATTGATGATCGGTAAACATGACACGATTGGTATCGATTTAGTTGCTATGTGTTCCAATGATCTGATTGTTGCCGGTGCTGAGCCACTCTTCTTTTTAGATTACTATGCCACCGGTAAGCTTGATATTGAAACCGCAACTGATGTCATCAAAGGCATTAGCGAAGGCTGTATTCAGTCAGGCTGCGCACTTACCGGCGGTGAAACAGCAGAAATGCCCGGCATGTATGAGGGTGATGATTATGATCTGGCTGGATTTTGTGTCGGTATTGTTGAAAAAGATGAAATCATTGATGGCTCAAAAGTAAAAGAAGGCGATATCCTGCTGGGGCTTGCTTCGAGTGGTCCTCATTCTAATGGATATTCTTTGATCCGCAAGGTTATTGAAGTGTCCGGTGCTGATTTAAACAGTGAGTTTGACGGTGATACATTAGGTAATCGCTTACTGGAACCCACTCGTATCTATGTTAAGTCATTACTGGCTTTGGCAAAAGAAATTGAAATTCACTCACTATCTCATATTACCGGCGGCGGTTTATTAGAAAATCTACCTCGCGTAATGCCTGATAACACCACCGCTAAAATCGATGCTGAGAGCTGGACAAGACCACGGGTCTTTGACTGGTTGCAAGATGAAGGCAATATTGAAACCAATGAAATGTACCGTACCTTTAATTGTGGTATCGGCATGGTCGTTGTTGTTTCACCTGATGATCAACAAAAAGCCATTGAGCTTCTTCAGCAACAAGGTGAGACCGTATTCACACTAGGCACCATTGAAACCAGTGCTGAAACAACACCCAGCGTAGTTATCGATTAATAGTTATCAGTTAAGACATGAACCCACTACCTATTGTTGTTCTTATATCCGGTGGCGGCAGTAACTTACAGAGTATTATTGACCGCATTGCAGATAAAACACTCAATGCCAGACTCTGTGCAGTTATTAGCAATAAAGCCGATGCCTATGGCATTGAACGGGCAAAAAAAGCAAACATTCCTACTGAAATTATTGACCATAAACAATATGACAGCCGGGAAAGCTTTGATGCTGAGCTCACTCAATGCATTGAAAAATATCAGCCTCAGTTAATTATTCTGGCAGGCTTTATGCGTATTTTGACTGATGATTTTGTTAATCATTTTTATGGCAGAATGATTAACATCCACCCATCATTACTACCCAAATATCGTGGTATTCACACACATCAGCGAGCACTTGAAGCCGGTGACAACACTCACGGTCTCAGCATTCACTATGTTAGTGCAGAGTTAGATGGCGGGCCGATTATTTTACAAAAATCAGTAGACATCCTTGATAATGATACCGAAGAAAGCCTGGCACAAAGAGTTTTAGTTCAGGAGCACATTGCTTATCCTCAAGTTATTCAATGGTTTACTGAAGGTCGTTTGCAATTAACAGACAATCAGGTCATGATGGATGGCAAGCCGTTAACATATTGAGAAATGAACGATGAAATTACAACGCTCCTGTTTAATCATTTTTCTTGTTTCTTTTTTTAGTTTTAATCACGTAACAGCCGATACTAAAATCCAGCTCAAGCCATTTGTAGCAACCTACATGATTACAGCGATGGGACTTGAAGGTATTAATGTCACTAATTCCTTAAGCCTTAATCAGTCAAACGGCGAACATCAGCAGTATCATTTTAAATCCTACTCAATGCCTATTGGTCTGCTGGCATTTAAAAAAGATGAAACTCGTGATGAGCAAAGTGAAGGATCAATTATAGACGGTCAAATTCAACCCGAACACTATACCTACCTGCAACTGCGCAATGACAAAAAACGTCGTGATGTGGAACTCACATTTGACTGGCTTCGTAAGGAAGTGAGTAATAATCATAAGCATAAAAATAGTAAATGGCATTTGTCCATCCCTGAGCATACCATCGATAAACTGTCTTATCAGCTAGCGCTCATGCTTAAACTGGCTAATGACCCAGACAAACATTTTAGCTTCTATGTTGCCGATGGCGGTAAACTCAAAGAATATAATTTTGAAGTATTGCGTGAAGAGCGGGTGTATACGTCATTGGGCAGCTATAAAGCCATAAAAATTCAGCATCAACGTTATAAAAAAGGCAAAAATATCACTCTATGGTGCGCCCCCGATCTCAATTATTTACCCGTCAAGATCATTCAAGAGGAAACAGGTAAACCTACGTTTATTTCAACTCTGATTTCCTATCAGGAAGGTATGAGCAATCATTAACTCAGCGGCACAGGATAAGATTCAGACTATTGGCTATTTATTCCTGCTTCAAATGCTTCCAGCAAAGCTTCTCTCAATTGAGGTTGTTGTTCTAAATCAATCTCAGACAAATGCTTATCAGCAATAGCCTGCACAATACCTAACTGTTTATTATTGAGCCATTCCTGACGAAAAGTCTGATAATTAAATTTTCCATCGTGTAAGTGATAATCGCTATTCCTGTTGTATCTGAATAAACAGCATCTCCAGCCAGCATAATTTCATAGGCATAGGAATAAGTATCAATATTAACAGTGATGCTATTTGATATTAAACAGGACTTCTATGTTGTAAAAAGAATATGAACTACGTTCTTGGAGTCACAACGCCGGTTTGTCCCTGATATTTTCCCTGACGGTCTTTATAAGAAGTTTCACAGACTTCATCAGACTCAAAAAATAACATTTGAGCAACTCCTTCATTGGCATATATTTTTGCCGGTAATGGCGTAGTGTTTGAAAATTCTAAAGTCACATGTCCTTCCCATTCAGGCTCCAGAGGCGTGACATTCACAATAATACCACAACGCGCATAAGTGGATTTACCCAGACAGACTGTCAGCACTTTTCTTGGAATACGAAAATATTCGACTGTTCTGGCCAGAGCAAAGGAATTAGGCGGGATAATGCACACATCCGATTCAACATCAACAAAGCTTTTATCATCAAAGTCTTTGGGATCAACTATCGCTGAATTAATATTGGTAAAGATTTTAAACTCGCGTGAACAACGCACATCATAACCATAACTGGAAGTACCATAGGAGACAATTCGCTCACCATTTTTTTCTTTTATCTGGTTGTATTCAAAAGGCTCAATCATGCCCTCATTTTCCGCCATAGAACGGATCCAATGATCTGACTTAATGCTCATAAGTAACTATTACTCGTATTGTTGATATTTTGCTGCATATTATCCCTGTGATGGGCAATAAAAACAAGGTCGGCTTTATCCAATACAAAAAAAGTCTGAACAAAATCATAAACATTGATTTGTCTGGCTACATATCATTTACCAGCTTCATGATCATCAGCAATGAATGAATCAGGCACTAAAGTTAATGTTAAACCAACGGACTGTGCCAGTAACTGCAATGTGCTGAACTTAATATCTTTACTTTTTTATCTCGTGATATTGAAGAGAGATTAATCTGCACTTTATTAGCCAGTGCTTTTTGGTCCACCCCCTTTTTTCCAGCCCGCTTTTATTATTTGCTTCAGTAATTTTGCTATGTCTTTTTTCATAATTTTTAGAATAATAATTTGCATGTAAGTCAATTTATAAACAAAATTACATTTTGCTCTGCATACAAGTCAATTTTATTTTAAAAAAGGGGTGTTCTTTCAAAAAATAGTAGAGCTGACAGGAAGTAATTTTATTCAATACACTGTATAAACTCAGCAATAATAGTAAAATCTTCAGCCTCATCTGGCTCTACTGTTAATACAGGGTAATCTGGATTTTCCGGTCTTAGTTCAATTTTCTCATGTGCCCATTCAAATTCACTACCCGCAACTTTCTGGCTGAAATAACGTTTTATAGTAAATGATGTCTGGGTATCAGGATCTTCATAGCCTGATTTTTTTACTAAAACAACCCTGCTATTTCTTGAGCCTGCAACACCATATTTGAATAAACAATAACTACCATCAGGTATTAACGGCTCCATTGAATGACCGTGAACTTGTGAAATAAACATCGTCTTGTCTATTGAACGGTGTAAATAAATTTTATTGATATCAATCCATTTTTTTGAATAGTCATCAACTTCTGATTCTGCAAAGCCGCCAGCGGCAATTTCTAAAGGATAAAATGGTAATCGGGTAGCCACAGGTTTCTCTCCTACAGCCCCCACACCACCCATCATGCGGGTCCGCAATGGGCGGTTCACTAACCGTAATGAATT
>JAHXIM010000047.1 GCA_025655635.1 gamma proteobacterium symbiont of Lucinoma myriamae
AAACTTGAGTTATGCCTTAATCAAGTTGGAATGACGCATCTACAAGCACCTTTTTAAAACACTGTTGATTTAAAGGGGAACACTGATGTGATAAGTAAATTGTTACATTCTTATTTTGACAGACGTTAACGACAATAAATAGATAACTTAAATTAGTATATTGTCGATGTCTAAACAACTCAAAATGGATTTTAATTTTTTAGAATAGTACAAATTTTACATTTCCTAATTTCAGGTATTAATTTCTATGACTCTAGCAAAAAATTTTATTTTACTCTTATTGTTAACACTATCGTTTCCTATCTATGCAGATACAGATGAAGGCTTCCCCGGTAGAGCCAAATTTCCACACATTCCTTATATCACACTCGAAGATTTTCACCGTGGCTACGCAAATAACGATTATGTCGTAGTTGATGCCCGAAGTCATTTTGAATACGATGTAATCCACATCAAAAATGCTATCAACCTTTCCGTCAACTCCGATGATTTTTTTATAAAAATTAATGAGCTTGCTAAAAGCACTCCAAAAACAATTGTTTTTTACTGTAATGGTCGACGCTGTATGAAATCATATAAAGCTGCTGACAAATCCAAGTTATCAAATATTTTTGTTTATGATGCCGGTGTTTTTGACTGGTCAAAAGCATATCCGGATGAGGCGGTGTTATTAGGTAAGTCCCCCATGGATCCCAACGATCTCATTCCCAACAGTAAATTTAAAGAACACTTTATTGCTCTAAGCCAATTTGAACCGCTAATACTAGACTCCGTACTTATTGATATTCGTCATTTAAAAGAGCGCCGAGGCAATGGTCTGTTTTTGTTAGCCGATAAATCAGCACCTCTGGATAACACCAAAAAGCTGGAGCGTTATCTCAATAAGGCTCTTAAAGAAGATAAGATACTATTAGCTTATGATGATTCTGGTAAAGAAGTCAGATGGTTACAATACTATTTAGAGCAAAAAGGGATTAAAAAATACTACTTTATGGAAGGTGGTGCTAAGTACTATAGCTATCATGAACCCAATTAATAAGTTAACAGATAATAGCTTTTAATCTGAAGAGGTCATTCGGATAAGTGCTGAAAAATAGTGAGCACTCTTTATTTAACGTTAATATGATAACCTTTTACTCGTTATCATACTCATATTGGCATAAGACCACCTAGAAACAGTTGTTTAGCTAAAAATAAATACTTATTTTTCTATTGACCTCCTAAATTTAAGGCACCACTATCTCTACTGTTTTTCTCTTAAACGTCTGAGCTTGTCGATTACTTCTTCAGCCCGTCTGATGTTCTTTATAGTAAGTGTATTTTGTGGCTCATACAGCAAAACCTGTTCCCACAGATCGATAGTCTGATAAAATTCGCCATTGATATAATGTTTATTCGCTTCAGATACCAGTTGTTCAATTGTGTCATCTATTGAACGCTGAAGCTCTTGTTCCAGCGCTATTAGTTGAGCATTTTTCTGTTCATTCTCATCCAGCGTTAAAATTAACTGTTTTGTTTTAAGAAAATCACCTGCCTTAAAACTTTCTTCAACTTCCTGTATAAGAGCATCTTGCTGTATCTTATTGCTTCTACTCTCTGTCTGTTTTTTCTTTTTATCAGATTTTTTTTCACGATTTTGTAGTTGAGATAAAATTTGCTGGCGTTGTTGACCAGGTTGTAAAGCAATCGCCTGATTGATTCGCATCTTAGCTGTTCTATAGTATTTTTTATTAATTGCTACTTTGGACAGTTGTGTTAATTTTTCCGAGAGCAATTCTGCTTCATTGTTTAAATTTTTCACCTGTTCTTTTAATGCTTCATTTCTTGGATCAGTATTCAATTTATCCTGATAGAAAGATCGTGTTTTTATCATCCACTGACTTCGCTCCAACATGATTTTTTGCTCAATTGATGCTAACAGCTGTTGCTGCTGAGCAAGAAAGTATTTTTCTGTTTTTTTGATACCTTTACTTGAAGGATATTTTTCTTTAGCCTGGTCTAATAAATCCAGAGCTTGTGCCCAGTGATTATCCTTAATGAGTTGCTGAATTTGTCTATCAATGCGTTGTTCATATTCGCCGGCCAAAATGAGCAGCTTTTTTTTTCGTATTTGTAATTTTTGGTATTGTGGATGAGAAGCTTTAACATACTCTAGAGTGGCAAAGGCTTTACCGTATTCATTCTCTACGGACCAGACATCAATTTGTGTGAGTATATCATCCTGTTTTGAAGCAATAAAGGCGGTACCACAACCAGATAATAAAGGTAAAATAATCAGAATAGTGACCAATACGGCTCTTAGTCCAGGTTGTTGCCTAACAATATCAGGAGCTCGAGAATAAAGTGTTTCAAAGTCTAACTTAGTACTGAAAAAATGACATGTATTATTTTTCAGTAACATCATGATTAATTAATTTACTCATATTTTGGGTTAAGCTTATCTGATTCTTATTGGTACACATTATGACTCGATACAATGTCACGGGCTTATCATGTCCTCGAATTTCTATACAATCTTTTTTCTCAACCTTAAAATTGTCTCTAATACCAGGCCGTGCCAGCATGGTATCAGGAATAACCACTTCGTTATTCTGCGCGCAACTGGCAATACGTGCTGCCAGGTTAACAGCGTCACCAATTACTGTGTATTCCATTCTTTGTTCAGAGCCCATATTACCCGCCAGCATTAAACCACTATTCGCAGCGATATGAAAGTTAACTGGAACCTGATTTCTGGCTTGACGCTGCTGATTCAGATCAGAAATAATTCTTTGAATAAGTAAAGCACATGAAATGGCCTGATAGCTGTGGTGTTCATCCTGCTTTGGAACACCAAACACTAACATAACACAATCCCCCATAAACTTATCAACATGACCGCCATAAATACCCGCAGCTTGAGAAATATAAGAAAAATACTCATTTAATAATTGATTGGTTTTTTCCGGATTCATTGTTTTTGACAATTTTGTAAAGCCAATAATATCAACAAATAATACACTGGCATCCATCTGCTGACCACCCAGGTTAATACCTTCTAAATTCTCCAGGATTTCCTGAGCAACACTAGGAGATAAATATCGGGAAAATGCTTTTTCAACCGATTCCTTTTTCAGTAAGTCATCGGCCATAACATTCAGTGAATGCATCAGTATGCCGAATTCATCATTGCGGCGCTCATCAAAGTGAATTTTATAATCACCTTTTGAAATGGCATTACTGGCATCCACCATTGCCTCAATAGGGCGGGACAGACGTTTACCCAGAAAAAAAGAAAAAATGATGCTGAAAATAATTAACACCATGGTAGTCATAACAATGGTATAAAGCGTTTTATTGCGTGCCTGAATCAATAACGACTGATCAAAGGTAAGCAATACATATCCAATGGTAACATCCTGATAATTGACACTGCCAATATAGGACAAATAAGGCAGGTTTGTACTAAATAAAAAATGCTGAGTTAATTGTTTATTCGTTTTAGAGCCAGAAGATACCGGCAGCCAGGACAATGTAGAAATTTCATAGGCTGAATCTGGAAAGTCCAGTGGAGTTGGAATTAAACCATAAGAATTTCTAGATTGCTTTTCATCAGAATAAAAAGCAATGCCTAAAATTTCTGGATATTGGGCAATATTTTTGATCAACACATCCAGATCAAGGGCGTCAGAAGTTAAAAGACCCTCTGTCGCAGATGCACACAAGTTGTTGAATTAAAATTTTCGCATAAGAATGCATTTGCTTTTCAAGCAATTTATTTTGATCATGAATAATCATGCCGCCCAGAATCAGCATACCTGACATAATAAATACAAGCATTGAGAATGCAAGCTTATGAGCAAAAGGAAAGTTAACTTTTTTCATGCTTACTAATGTAAAAAAATATTTTTTGTAACGCTAGCTAAAGACAACATAAATTTTATTTTTTGATTCACCATAAAAGGTTTCCTTGTTATAAAAAGAATAAAATGGGCTAACTAAATCTTCCGTGAAACCTTGATTTTAGTACAAATCAGCCTTATTTCAATAGATTCAAAGAATTCATTGACTATGCAGGATAAATACATTGGAACAATATAGAGGAACTACAATCCTTTCAGTGCGCAGGGGCAAGCAGGTGGTTATCGGTGGTGATGGACAAGTCTCTCTTGGCAACACCATTATGAAAGGCAATGCCCGCAAAGTCCGCCGCTTATTTCATGGTAAAGTTATTGCCGGTTTTGCCGGCGGAACAGCTGATGCCTTTACTTTATTCGAACGTTTTGAAGCCAAGCTGGAAAAACATCGCGGACAACTCGTTCGCTCAGCAGTAGAACTTGCTAAAGACTGGCGTACAGATCAGTCATTAAGAAAGCTCGAAGCCTTATTGGCCGTTGCTGATGAAAATGCATCCTTAATCATCACTGGTAATGGCGATGTTATTGAGCCCGAAGAAGGTCTGATAGCTATTGGCTCCGGTGGTCCCTATGCACAATCAGCAGCACGGGCATTACTTGATAATACCGACTTAAGTGCCCAGGAAATCGTCGAAAAAGGGCTTACCATTGCCGGTGATATCTGTATTTATACTAATCATAATCATACCATTGAAACACTGGATTTAGACTAGTAAATATTTCTAGTTATTAGCCAAACAGGAGTTTATAGAGTCAATGTCTCAAATGACACCCAGAGAAATTGTTCAGGAACTGGATAAACACATTATCGGTCAGGCAAATGCTAAACGTGCTGTGGCGATTGCTTTGCGAAATCGCTGGCGTAGAAACCAGGTCGAAGAGCCTTTGTGTAGTGAAATTACACCGAAGAATATTCTTATGATTGGCCCAACAGGTGTTGGTAAAACAGAAATCGCACGCCGTTTAGCGCGCCTTGCCAATGCACCTTTTATTAAAATTGAAGCCACCAAATTCACCGAAGTAGGTTATGTCGGTCGAGATGTTGAATCGATTATTCGTGATCTACTGGAAGTATCTATAAAGTTGACCCGTGAACAGGCAATGGAAAAGGTACAACACCGAGCCCTTGATGCTGCTGAAGAACGTGTGCTGGATATTTTATTACCGCCCGCACGCAGTACTGATGACTGGCAAGATGGTTCACCGTCTGAAGATGCTTCATCATCAGAAAATTCTACCCGTCAAAAATTCCGCAAGATGTTGCGTGAAGGCAAACTTGATGATAAAGAAATCGAAATTGATGTAAAAATGCCTAGTGTCGGAGTAGAAATTATGGCTCCCCCAGGTATGGAAGAAATGACCCGCCAGCTTCAAGGTATGTTTCAAAATCTGGGTGGTAGTGACAAAACAAAACGTCGCAAATCAACTGTAAAAGAAGCAATGAAAGTATTAACCGATGATGAGGCTGCAAAACTGGTTAATGAAGAAGATATTAAGCAGCAGGCGATTAGCAATGCCGAACAAAATGGCATTGTCTTTCTTGATGAGATTGACAAAATCGCCTCACGCAGCGAAGGCCGTGGCCCGGAAGTGTCGCGCGAAGGTGTGCAGCGTGATCTTTTACCTCTGGTTGAAGGCAGCACTGTATCAACCAAATATGGTATGGTAAAAACTGATCATATTTTATTTATTTGTTCCGGCGCCTTTCATTTGTGCAAACCATCTGATCTGATCCCAGAGCTGCAGGGACGTCTGCCTATACGAGTCGAACTCAATGCACTGGATGTTAATGACTTTAGTCGTATTCTGTTTGAACCAGACGCATCTCTGACAGAACAATATACAGCATTGATGAAAACCGAAAATCTGGCTCTTGAATTTGACTCCAGTGCTATTGAACGAATTGCTGAAGTGGCATTTACGGTCAATGAATCTACCGAAAATATTGGCGCCCGACGTTTACATACAATTATGGAACGCCTGTTAGAGTCTATTTCTTATGAAGCTTCAGATAAGGATGGTCAAAGCCTTAAAATAGATGGTCATTATGTTGATGAACAGCTAGGTGAGCTAGCCATCAATGAAGACTTATCACGCTATATTTTGTAGAAAAAGCATACCGCTTATTCAAAAACAAACAACAATGAAAATAAATTTGTCATAAGGTAAAAATTGATGTCTGAACAAAAAACTCCAACGCCAACTGAAATTAACTTACATTCGAAGTCACGTGAGTTAGAAATTGCCTTTGAAGATGGTTCTCGTTTTCATTTTTCCAGTGAATTTTTACGTGTCCACTCACCCTCTGCAGAAGTCAGAGGACATGCGCCAGGGGAAGAAACCCTGCAAGTTGGTAAAGAGAACGTCAATATTAAAAATCTGGAGCCTGTGGGTAATTACGCTATCAAGATTGAATTTACTGATGGTCATGACAGCGGCATTTTTTCATGGGATTTATTTTATGATTATGGTAAGCACCAGGAAAAAATGTGGCAGGATTATCTGCAGAAATTAGCAGACGCCGGGCATGAACGCAAATTAAATTAAATTCTACAGCTGATAAGTGACACTTTTTAGCACAGGTCACTTATCATTCTTGTTCATCATTTATTTTATCCAAAACTCTGCATCATCTCGCGTGTCAAATGATTTACTGTATTGAAGGAATGGCTCCACTTTTGCTGCTGCATAAATTTCATTATGGGCATCAATAAGTGCCTTGCCGGTCAATACACCTGAGGCTGAAATCTCTACTCCCTTGCCATCATCAATATAATTCACTTTGATTGCCATTTTTCTCAGCCTGATATCTAAATTCTTGCAGATTCAGTGCATTGGATACACGCAGCAGGTTCACTGATTTATTGAGATTTAACCTGACTTTTACCAATAAAATGGCTATTTTTAACAATACTGATTGTAACTGGTCTTAATAATAGTGTATCTTAATTCCTTTGTACAAAACCTTATTATGAGTACTCACTATTGAGTCCATAAAAATAGCTTCTATAGCTCTGACTTAACAATTAAAGACAAAAAATGTCATGTTATTTCAAGCAGTTAAAAATCTAAAGGAGATTTTTATGTCGGATGATATCAGTCCTAAACCTCTAAACATGACCGAGCGTCAAACTACAATTGAAGAATTCACAAATTTTTGTCATGAAGAAAAAGAACGCCGCATGAATTCAGGTGAAGATTTTGATGAAACAGCATATGAAGAAGCAAAGGAATTAACGTTGCGTAAACTGCAAGTACTTGAAGATGAGGGCTGGGTATGATTATTCACAGTATCCGTGCAAAAAATGTTCTTAAATACGAACAATTAGATTTACTGGGCTTACCGCAGCAAGGCATTATTGCCATTAGCGGTTTTAATGAGTCAGGCAAAAGTACCATCGGTGAAACCATTTGTTTTGCCTTATTTGGCCGTACTTTTTCTATCACAGAAGATGACCTGGATAAAATTATTCGCTGGGGTGAAAGTGACTGCAGCGTCACCATTCAATTTAGTAATAATAAAGCAGGCGGATCTGGTGATGAGCTATATGCTCTTACTCGCATGTTAGACTGTGATGGCAATCATTCAGCCAAGCTATACAAAGTTTACAACGAAGACAACCCCATTGCTCGCGGTATCGAGCGTGTTGAAGAAGCATTATTTGAACTGACTTCTATCGAATTTGAAGAATTTATTGAGTCCTTTTATCTGGCTCAAAGAGAAATTACCACACCGCACCCCCACAGCTATGCACTAAAAACCATGGCTGGTATCGCCACAATGGAACACTGTGACAATAGCATTCACAACGATATACAAGGCGACATTGAAGCAGCAGAAGAACTGCTTAACCGAGCAAGTCAAATCGAAGAAGAGATAGATGATATCGATCTCGAAAATGACCATCTTGATTCATTGAGCGGTCAACACGATGAAGCATTATCTGCTAAGTCCGAAACTGATGAAGCACAAGCAAATTATCAGTCAACTCTTGATGAATATAATGAAGCAGCGCCAAAACTAAGTCACTATTTGAGTAAAAAAAGTCGTGCTTCATTTTGGCGCTTTATTTTCTTTATGCTGGCTGCCGGTACATTGGCTTTATGGTGGCTAATGATAAAAATGCCTGATGCGGCCATTCATCAGCAGATCTCTGAGTTTATCACCAGCAATATGCCCCAAATCACCACACAGCACTTTCCTTATTTACTCTATGTGGGCGCTGGAACAACATTTTTATTTTTTGTCTTCTGGGCTGCCAAAATTAGTCATAAAGGTAATATCGACCGCCTGAGTCAAAGTGGAGTTGAGCTGGCAGAAAAAATGCGTAACCTTGATACAGAGCGTAATTTGACAAAAGATGAAGAGCGTAGCCTGCAAGTGAATTTGGTGGCCCAAAGTCAGGTCTCAGGTAAAGAACTGAGCAATATCACGGAACCAGATTTAAGCTTTTTTTCCCAACAACTGGAGCAGCAAACCGAACAGATCAGTCAACTCTCTGCTGCTATTGTGGTAGAACGTGAGCGCGTTAATCGTGCCGCTGAGCTACAGGAAAAAATCGATGCCTTACAAGGTCAGATTGATGACAAAGCATCTCGTAATCAGAGCAGAGAACTGGCCAGCGAACTTCTCATCGGGGCAACACGGCATCTATCGAAACGCTTTAACCATATTATTCGTGATCACGTGGGTAAAACCCTGCCACTATTCACTGAAAATCGTTATGAGCATTTACAAATTGATGACGATCTCACTGTTCGGGTTTTTTCTAATGAAAAGCATGACTTCATGGATCTGGATGAAATTTCCAGCGGAACTCAGCGGCAAATTATGCTGGCGGTGCGTCAGGCACTTTCTCAGGAAATGGTCAGTCGTAAAGTTCAAAATCAACAATTTCTTATTTTAGATGAGCCATTTGCTTTCTTTGATAAAGAACGCACAGAACGCTCGCTCTCTGTCTTGCCTGAATTAAGTGATGACTTACCACAGATCTGGATTATAGCCCAATCATTCCCTGAAGCAATGAACTTTGAGCATAACATTTATTGTGAGCGAGATATGACGGCAAAAACTAACGAATAAGCCGACACCATTATTGAGATTTAAAAAATATGAATGTTCTGGCGGGTGATATTGGAGGCACTAAAACCAACTTAGGGATTTTTGATGTTAACAATCATCAAGTAAGTTCCTTATTTGAAAGCACATATATGAGTGCTAAATATCACTCTCTGGAAGAAATCATAGGGAACTTTCTGGTTGAGACTAAAGAACTCAGTCTGGAAACACCTGTTACGACAGCCTGTTTTGGTGTCGCAGGCCCGGTTAAAAATAATCATTGTGAAGTCACTAACCTGGACTGGATTATTGACAGTCTTCAGATTCAAAATCAATTTGGCTGGCAATCTGTTAATTTGCTCAATGATCTCGAAGCTAATGCCTGGGGAATTGCCGCCTTAGATGAAGATGATTTTATTACCTTAAATAAGGGTGACTTAAACACTCAATCACCCGGTTCAGGTAATGCCTCCATTATCGCTGCCGGTACAGGTCTTGGTGAGGCCGGTTTATTCTGGGATGGTACAAAGCATATTCCCTTTGCCTCTGAAGGCGGTCATACTGACTTTAGTCCCGCTACCGAACAAGAATGTCGTCTGCATCAATTTCTCAGCATAAAATACAATGGTCATGTCAGTTGGGAGAGAATTGTCTCCGGGATGGGGCTGGAAAACCTCTATCAATTTTTATGTTATGAAGAGCAATGCCAACCACCTGCATGGTTACAACAGCAGATACAAACCAGTGATACAGCAGCAGCTATTTCAAACGCTGCAATTACCGGTAAAGACAAACTCTGCCGGCAGGCGCTTGATTGGTTTATACACCTATATGGTGTTGAAGCGGGCAATCATGCATTAAAAATAATGTCCAGCGGCGGTGTTTTTCTCGGTGGTGGTATTGCACCAAAAATCATTAAACAATTACAATCCGGTCATTTTATGCAGGCTTTCTGTGACAAAGGTCGAATGCAGCACCTGCTGGAGGCAATGCCGGTAAAAGTAATTATGAATGACAAAACCGCTTTATATGGACCGGCACTCTTTGCTGTCAAAAGTGCGCTTAGCGCTTAGCCATTAATCAGGGAACAATATGACAAATGAAACACAGCAATGGCATCATTTTAACAATGCAGAAGCCGTTGCTCATGCAGCAGTACATCGAATTTTATTAAAAGCACAAGAATCCATATCTCATAGAGGTATTTTTAAACTCGTACTCGCTGGCGGCACTACACCCAAAAGAATTTACGAATTACTATCTGAGCATCAGCAAGAATGGTCAAAATGGCATTTATTTATTGGTGATGAACGCTGTTTAGATAATAATGATCCTGAACGAAACAGTTTAATGATTAAGCAAAGCCTGTTAGACAAAATTAACTTCCCCGAAGAAAACTTTCATCCGATTAATGCACAGCTGGGCCCGGAGAAGGGTGCAAGTGAATATGCTGAATTGATCAACACGTTTTTACCCTTTGACCTGTCCCTGTTAGGTATTGGTGAAGACGGTCATACTGCCAGTTTATTTCCCGGCCATCAGCATGATGAAAGCCAGCTCACTCATGCCGTTTATAATTCTCCAAAAGCACCACCTGAACGAGTCAGCTTGAGTAAAAAAACCATTTCACAAAGTGCTGAGGTCATCATTTTAGTCACGGGGAAGAATAAACAGTCCGCCGTCCGGCAATGGCAGCAGGGTGAACCCCTGCCTGTTGCACAAATACAGGCTGCCCGGGTCAGTATCTTAATTGATGATGATGCTCAACCCTAAGAAAATACGACACGACATTCAAATAACCTAATTGACTAATAACGAATACACTTAATTCATGGATATATCTGAAATAATCGATCCGCTTAATAAAGCACAGCGTCAGGCTGTTTGCTCTGAAGCACAAAACACACTGGTTTTAGCAGGTGCCGGGAGTGGCAAAACACGAGTTTTGGTACACCGCATTGCCTGGCTGGTACAAGTGGAAAATGTCTCCCCTTACAGCATTATGGCCGTTACCTTTACCAATAAAGCAGCAGGGGAGATGCGTTTTCGTATTGAAAATCTGCTCAAAACTCCGATTCGTAATATGTGGGTGGGCACCTTTCATGGTTTAGCTCATCGTCTTTTACGCGCCCATTGGATGGATGCCAAACTGGTAGAGAACTTTCAGATCATTGATAGTGACGATCAATTGCGTTTAATCAAACGCATTATGAAAGAAATGGGTATTGATGAAAAAAAGCATCCCGCACGGGAAATACAATGGTTTATCAATGAATGTAAAGATAACGGCCTCAGAGCCGAGCAACTGAATGTCAAAGAGCTTCATAATCGTGAATTCATGCTGGATGTTTACTATCAATATGAAGAGTTATGCCAACGTACCGGCCTGGTCGATTTTGCCGAACTACTGCTAAGAGCACATGAACTTTGGCTGCATCAACCTCATTTACTAAAACATTATCAGCAACGTTTTAGCCATATTCTGGTTGATGAGTTTCAAGATACTAATACCATCCAATACGCCTGGCTGAAAGTGCTTAGTGGCAATAATCTACCCACCACGAAGATACACACCTTTGTTGTCGGTGATGATGATCAATCCATTTATGGCTGGCGCGGTGCTAAAATCGAACATATTCGAGAGTTCACCCATGACTTCAAGGCAGGTAGTACAGATACTATACGTTTAGAGCAAAACTACCGCTCTACCGGCAATATTCTCGAAGCTGCTAACTCCGTTATAGCTAATAATAGTGAACGTCTGGGCAAAGAATTATGGACAGATGATAGTGATGGTGAGCCATTACAAATCTATAAGGCGTTTAATGAAATTGATGAAGCAGCCTATGTTGCCGGACAAATTGATAAATGGGTCGAAAATGGCGGTAAGCGCTCTGATGTGGCCATCCTTTATCGCTCCAATGCCCAGTCTCAGCCCCATGAATATGAACTGGTTAAACGCGGTGTTCCCTACCGGGTTTATGGTGGTCTGCGCTTCTATGATCGAGCTGAAATCAAAGATGCATTAGTCTATATGAGATTACTGGCCAATCGTCAGGATGATGCCGCATTTGAGCGTATTATTAATACCCCAACCCGCGGCATCGGGCAAAGAACACTGGATGTTATTCGCCAGTCAGCAAAACAAAAGCAGCAAAATTTGTGGTTCACTACTGTAGAGCTTATTGCTGATAAAGGCTTAAGTGCGCGGGCAGCCGCTTCGGTACAAAAATTTATTGATTTGATTGATGAGCTGCAAATTAATGATGTTGAGAGTATGAATCTTGCCGAACAAGTGACTCATGTCGTTGAAGCCTCATTACTCAAAGAATTTCATGGTAAAGATAATAGTGAACGGGCACAGGCCAAAGTAGAAAACCTGGATGAACTGGTCAATGCCGCAAAACGTTTTGATGATGTGGGCGATCCATTACTGGAGGCTGTTAAAGAAGGATTATTAAAAGACAATAACACTGAGGAAGAAACATTTCAGGCAGCCAATCCAATGGCAGAATTTCTGGCTCATGCTGCTCTGGAAGCGGGTGAAGGGCAAGCAGAAGAATGGGAGGACTGCATTCAATTGATGTCATTGCATAGCGCTAAAGGATTGGAGTTTGAATTAGTCTTTCTCTGCGGTCTTGAGCAGGGGCTTTTTCCTCACAAGAACGCCTTACAGGATTATGTCGGCGGGCGACTTGAAGAAGAGCGTCGTCTTTGTTATGTCGGCATCACCAGGGCCAGGCAGCAACTTCATCTCAGCCATGCAGAAAGCCGAACCATTTATGGCCGTAGTGAATTGAGTTATCCTTCACAATTCTTATCAGAAATACCGGCATCACTGGTAACACAGGTCAGAGCTACTCAGAATACAATGAGTTCTCCCAATTACTCTGGTTCTAAATACGGCTCTGAATATAGTCCCAAATATGGCTCTGATGACGAGGAAGAGGTTTATATTGGCCAAAGAGTCAGCCACAAAAAATTTGGTGACGGAATAGTAGTTGATATTGAAGGCAGTGGTTCCAGAGCCAGGGTACAGGTCAGTTTTGATAATAATGGTACTCGCTGGCTTATGCTTAACATTGCCAATTTACTTTAGTAATATACACAATTTTACAGGATGACATAACGAATGAAGAGACGTGATTTTATAAAAGGAGTCAGTGCCGGTTCTGTTGCCGCTGCCAGCATGGTGGGCGGCATTAATACAGCCTCTGCTGATAAAACTATCAAATGGAAGATGGTGACCTCCTGGCCAAAAAACTTTCCCGGGCTTGGTACCGGGGCCAACTTTCTTGCTAAAACCATTAATGAGATGAGTGGCGGCCGTTTAAAAGTTAAAGTCTATGGTGCTAATGAAATTGTTCCCGCATTAGAAGTATTTGATGCGGTATCAAGAGGCACCGCACAAATGGGACATAGTGGTGCTTATTATTGGAAAGGCAAACATCCTGCCACACAATTTTATACCTCAGTTCCCTTTGGCCTGACCGCTCAGGAAATGAATGGCTGGTTATATCACGGCGGTGGTATGAAGCTTTGGGAAGAACTATACGATAAGTTTAACCTGATCCCTAATGCAGCCGGCAATACCGGTGTGCAAATGGGCGGCTGGTTTAATAAAGAAATTAACAGCGTTGCTGATCTTAAAGGTCTGAAAATGCGCATCCCGGGTATGGGTGGTGAAGTGTTGAAACAAGCCGGCGGCACACCTGTTACCTTACCCGGTGGAGAAATTTATACCTCAATGCAGTCCGGTGCCATTGATGCTACCGAGTGGGTAGGCCCTTATAATGATATGGCCTTTGGTTTATATAAAGTCGCAAAGTTTTATTACCACCCAGGCTGGCATGAACCGGGTTCCACAATGGAAGCCATGATCAATAAAGATGCCTTTAATGAATTACCCAAAGATCTGCAAAAGATTGTTCGTGCCGCCTGTCGTGTTGCCAATCAGGATATGCTGGCTGATTACACCGCAAAAAATAATCAGGCACTACAAACATTGATAAGCAAACATAAAGTCGAAATGCGTCAGTATCCTGATGATGTCATTAAAAAATTACATGCTCTATCCACGGATGTCGTGGCAAAAGTTGGAGAGCATGATGAAATCTCTAATAGAATCCATCAATCATTCCTTGAATTTAAAAATAATGTCATTCAATGGAGTAGAGTAAGCGAGCAGGGTTATATGAAGGCTCGTACACTAAGCTAATGCGATGTCGGGTAGGTCTTTTAGCTCTACCCGATACACTGGCAATGACTGCTGGAAACATACCGCAGGGTATTATCCTCTTAGTTATTTCTTTTGTGTACGCCCGTCATGGGCATAAACTAATGGGGTGTAAGTCCCCTGTAGGAGGATCACCGCTATGTAAATTGTATCCAACCAT